>NZ_VTPS01000007.1 GCF_008274215.1 Calorimonas adulescens
AAAGCCCCCCATATTTTGATTCTTTAAGGTGACATTTTCATGCGATAATTAACCACATTTTGGCCTATTTTTAGGTGACATTTTTAAAAGATATTGACATAGTCTTTTGAATATACCTTCAAAAAGACAGGTGCCTTTTATCCCCTCTCAAAAATAATTTATGTAATCGTTTCATGTGAAACCATTATCTTACAATTATGCTATATTCTTGTTTTTTAATTACCTTTCCTAATTACATGTCCTATGCCCTTAAACTTCAGTGCATCGGACCGCTGCACAGATATCATAAGGCCGCTGGAGGTTTGGGGATCATACAATATGTCTTGCATGTATACCGATCAAAGCATCAGCAGCACTTATAGTTCCATAATTATAGGGATTATCTACAATCGGCGTAAAAAAGTCCAAAGTATGGATAACAGCGGTATTTTCATTTAACATGTGCACCGCAGTGTCATCACCGGCTTCCATATCTACCAGCAACTTGTCGTTTTTCATAACAGGTATATAACGCAGAACCTGCGTCAGGGTATCCAAACTCATTTTTGATGCTCAGCCCGCACAGGTGGTAAGATTTGTAAGCTTGATATCCATCTGTATTCACTTCCCTCGATTATATTGTTATCTTATCCTTGATATTTTCAAATGTCTTGGGACCTATCTTTTCCACATTCATAATGTCCTCAATTTTCTTAAACGGGCCATTGGCATTTCTGTATTCTATTATCCTTTCCGCAAGTACATCTCCTATGCCGGGCAACGATTTTAACTCTTCCAACCCCGCAGTGTTTATATTTATTTTATGCAAATTCGCAGGCGCCGGGCTTGTTGAAAAATTTGCCGTTGCAGTGGCTGGATTATTTGATACCGGTATACTTTCCCCTTTTTTAGGCACATATACCTTTTCTTCATCATTTAATTTTTTTGCCAGATTAAGGCTATCAAGGTCAGCCTCATCTAACGGACCCCCGGCCATATTAACGGCATCAATAACACGCGCACCAAACTGCAATTCATAAACACCAGGATTTTTCACCTGACCCGCCACATGGACAAATACAGTCTTTGTTTCCAATTCTCCCTGGGTTTTATCCTTAGAAGCAGATACAACATTTTCATCTGTCACCTCTACATTCCCCTTGTCACTTTCACCTGCCTGTATTACGGTAACATCACCTGAATCCGATCTTATGTAAAAAATTATGCAACCTGCAACCGCTATCATGACTAATATCATTATTAGAAATCCCTGCATTTTTTTAAAGTTCATTGCCAGAATCTCCCTTTCAAAAAGACATTCTTTTTTGATATACTATAAGTGTTAAACTTTAATGCTATTTAGCTTCACTCACTTTAGATATACAAGGAGGACACCTGATGAAAAAGTTCTTAGTTATGTACATATTGGGCATGATTATATGTATGTCCTTACCTTTTGCAAGAGTTGCAGCACAGGATTTAGATATTTCTGCTCCATCTGCTGTATTAATTGACTTCAATACAGGCCAGTTCCTTTATGAAAAAAACGCAGACCAGAAGATGTACCCCGCCAGCATCACAAAGATACTCACTGCTATTATAGCACTGGAAAATTCAAATCTCAATGAGCAGGTAACAGCTGGCGAAGATGTACTTAATGTAGATGGAAATAAGATATATATTTCACCTGGAGAAACCCTCTCAATGAAGGACCTGATATACAGCCTGCTTATTGCATCGGCAAACGACTCTGCCATTGTGATAGCTGACCATGTTGGCGGCAGTGTAAAAGGATTTGCAAACATGATGAATGAAAAAGCAAAAGAACTTGGTGCAAAAAACACCCATTTTACTAATCCAAATGGCCTGCACGATGATAATCATTATACTTCTGCCCGTGATATGGCATTGATTGCCAGATATGCAATGCAAAATGAAACTTTCAGGAAAATAGTTACAACCATGAAATATAGCATACAACCTACCAACAAATTTGACAAGGTAAGGGAATTGTACAACGAAAATAGGCTCCTGAAAAATACAAAGTATAAGTACGAAGGAGCAGACGGCATTAAGACAGGATATACAATCAAGGCCGACCAGACACTGGTAGCAAGTGCCACAAGGGACGGTCACAGATTAATTGCTGTAATTATGGGTGCAAAGGGTACAAAAGTATGGGAGGATGCTATTTGCCTGCTGAATTACGGGTTTAATAATTATAAGCTGGTTTCATTAAATAATAAAGACGATGTTATAACCACAATGAATTTTGATAATCAGAAAATAACATTAAAATCTAATAATAGCTTAGCGGCTGCGGTACCTGTTGATGCACAGGATATAACAAAAAAAATAAGCATAGTTGAAAATATATCCTTCCCTTTAGACGCAGGTACTGTACTTGGAAAACTTGAATATTATATAGGTGATAAAATGATAGGGTCTGTTGATCTCGTAACCGACAAGTCGTACCAAAAGGGGTTATTTGGAAAGATACATGTTGTTGGAGAAGATAACGGCATCAAAAGTAAAATAATATATACTCTCTTTTTTATAGTTATTTCCGGGACAGCCTTGTTGTCTTTTCTGTTTTTAAAAAGAGCAAAGCAAGATAAAAAATTTATGTTTAAAAGATCAGATGAGTGGTAGTCTATTTACCACCATTCACCTGATCTCCCGCAGCCCTTATTTCATCCAAGTAATTGTAAATTGTATAGCGAGATACACACAGGACTTTTGCTACATAATCCACAGAACCCTTTATGAGGAAAACACCTTTCGAGTCTAAAATCTTAACCACATTAACCTTGTCCTCCTTGGTCATGTAGTTTATAGGTCTGCCAAAGTTATCCAGTGTATTGCTTACAATATTTGCAAGTACGCTGTTTACATCATCAGCAAATGTTTCATCGACCATCTGTGTATTGTCTGATTCTGTGTCACATATCTCAGTAAGTATATTCCTAAGCATTTCTACCTCTGATATATCAAAGTTTATGCAGATGCATCCAAAAGCCCTGTTTTTTTCATCTTTAAGGAATATTGTACTAGATTTTAGTATTTTCCCATCCTTGCTTTTACTCCTGTAATTTATAATGTCCTCATACTTACCCTCTCTTAAAATCATAAGACCATAGTCAGTCATAGGTCCCCCTACCTTCCGCCCTGTTACATGGCCGTTCGCAATGGCTACTATGGACCTTTGAGGGTTGCTAATATCGTGAAGAACAACCTCACAGTTCTTCCCAAACATTTTCCCTAATGCTTCTACAAGAGGTATAAAACTATTGAGCAATGGATTATAATTCTCAGCCATCTCTAACTCCCCCAACATAAAATTTATCATAACTCAAGTCCGGTAAGTCCGGCGGCCTGGACAGGTATAATCTATTGCATATAAAATATAATATGACATCCCTGATGAGTTTTTTAAAGCCTACTTAAAATATTTTGTACATGCATATCTTTAACATATCATTATTCCTTACACCACAATATTTATCAGTTTTTTAGGCACAACTATAACATTCTTAATAGGTTTTCCTGAGATGTATGCGCCGACCCTTTCGTTGCTTATAGCAAGTTGCTTTACAGTCTCATCATCTGCATCTGCAGGTATATTGAGCTTCCCCCGTACCTTTCCGTTAATCTGAATTACCAGTTCTATCTCATCTTGTTTTAACGCCTCTTCGTCCCAAGATGGCCAGGAAACCTGATGAATACTTCCTTCATATCCAATCTGGTGCCACAGTTCCTCCGAAACATGTGGGGCAAATGGTGCCAACATTACCAGCATGTTATATATCAATTCACTAACAACATTCATATTCCTGTTATTGTGTTTCAAAGAAAGATAATCATTTAATGAATTAGAAAGCTCCATTATTGCACTAACAGCTGTATTAAAGCTAAACCTTCCATCCATATCCTGAGTAATCTTTCTAATTGTACTGTGTGTCTTGTATCTAAGTTTTTTGTCTTCTTCATCCAGGTTATCAAATCGCCACTTATTTTTAACATATAGATCCTTTAGCTCCGAAACCTGTCTAAATACCCTGTTTATAAACCGATAACATCCCTCCACCCCCTGGTCACTCCATTCCAGATCCCTCTCAGGAGGCGCTGCAAACAATACAAAGAGCCTGGTCGTGTCAGCACCGTATTTTGCTATAATATCCTCAGGGCTTACTATATTTCCCTTTGACTTTGACATCTTTGCACCATCTTTTAAAACCATACCTTGAGTTAGAAGGTTTGTAAATGGTTCATCTACCGGAACAAGTCCGATATCATATAAAAATTTTGTAAAAAACCTTGAATACATAAGATGCAGTATGGCATGTTCCACACCACCCACATACTGATCTACAGGCATCCAGTATTTCACTTTATCATAATCAAATGGCCTCTCATCATTTCTCGGATCTGTATACCTCTCAAAGTACCAGGATGAACACATGAATGTATCCATGGTGTCAGTCTCTCTCTTAGCCGGTTTACCACATATTGGGCATATGGTATTCACAAATGACTCACATTCAGCTAAAGGAGATTCACCCTTTCCAGTAAATGTAACGTCTTCAGGTAGCAGGACAGGCAGATCTTCTTCAGGCACGGGTACAGTGCCACACTGTTCACAGTATATGATTGGAATAGGCGCTCCCCAGTACCTCTGTCTGGATATCAACCAATCCCTCAGCTTATAGTTTACTTTTCTTTTCCCATATCCCTTATCTTCAATATATTGTTTTATCTTCTCCATCATCTCAGCGGAAGGAATTCCATTAAATCCCGGTGAATTAACCATTACCCCCTCATCCACATAAGCCCTTTCCATTGTAGCTGGGGAGAGGATATCATCCTTCGGTTGAATTACTACCCTTATCGGAAGTCCATATTTTCTGGCAAACTCAAAGTCCCTTTCATCATGAGCCGGAACCCCCATCACCGCACCTGTACCGTATTCCATAAGCACATAGTTAGCAATCCACACAGGTATCCTCTCATCATTTAAAGGATTTACAGCATAACTTCCTATAAACATGCCAGTCTTTTCTGTTTCCGTGGAGGTGCGGGTTATTTCATTCATTGACTGAAGTTCATATATATAATCGCTAACAGGCTTCTCATACTCTGTTCCCCTTATCAGTTTTGATACAAGGGGATGCTCAGGAGCAAGCACTATATAAGTAACACCAAAGATTGTGTCCGGCCTTGTAGTAAAGATTGGTACCTCATCACCGCTCTCCAGTTTGAAGGTAATCTCTACGCCTTCACTCCTGCCTATCCAGTTTTTTTGCATGGTCTTTACCTTTTCTGGCCAGCCTGGAAGTCTATCAAGTCCTTCCAAAAGCCTTTCTGCATAATCAGTTATCTTAAAAAACCATTGTTCCAGTTCCTTTTTTCTCACCACAGTACCGCAGCGTTCACATTCTCCATTTACTACCTGTTCGTTGGCAAGAACCGTCTTACATGAAGGACACCAGTTTACAAAGGATTTCTTCTTGTAGGCCAGGCCGCGCTTATAGAGTTGTAAAAACATCCACTCAGTCCACTTATAATAGCCAGGGTGGCATGTGGCAACCTCTCTGTCCCAATCATAACTGATGCCAAGCCTTTTAAGCTGGCTCCTCATGTTGTCAATATTATTCCATGTCCATACACTTGGATGTATCCCATTTTTTATTGCAGCGTTTTCTGCAGGCAGGCCGAATGCATCCCACCCCATAGGGTGCAGTACATTGTAACCCCTCATTCGTTTATATCTGGCTATAACATCACCAATAGAGTAATTCCTAACATGTCCCATGTGAAGTTTGCCCGAAGGATATGGAAACATTTCTAAGGCATAATATTTGGGACTTTCACTATCCTCCGTAGCTTTATAAAAGTTATTCTCTCTCCAGTATTCCTGCCATCTGCTTTCAATCTCTTCAAAATTATAGTCCATGTTGATCCCTCCTGCTATAAAATAAGGACTCATCCCTGTAGGGACGAGTCCTGTAAACCCGCGGTACCACCCTATTTGGCATTAAGCCCTCTCATTAGACCAATGCTTTTACAGAGGCGAGTTCAGGTATCTTTCCTGCTGGCTTTCACCGGCCGCCAGCTCTCTTTAAGGCAGGCATACCCTACTACTCCTCCAGCCTTATTATTAATTTTTAATAGTTATTATATTAAATAGGATAACCAATGTCAAGCGTTATTTATAACTCAGCCTTTTAGCATCGGCCCATATTCTATCCAGATTGTAAAATCCCCTGTCTGCAGGACTGAAGATATGGGCAACAACACTGCCATAGTCCATTAATATCCAGTTATTGCTCCTGAGTCCTTCTATATGACCAACTTTTATGCCATTTTCTTCCATTTTTTCTTGTATCGAGTCACATATGGATGATACATGAGTAGCATTTTTACCTGTACATATCACAAAGTAGTCAGCAATAACCGTAAGGTCCTTTATCTCCAAAATCACAATATCTTCAGCCTTTTTATCTTCCATTACATCTGCAATACACTGGGCAATTTCCAAAGGATTATCCACCAAAAATTCATCACTCCTTTATTGTTTATAATTCTTCCCTACTATTACGGTCACATCAACTCCCAGGGATGGGTCTGGGTCATTGATAATCACAGAATCACCAATAACTTCCGATAACATCTTACCAATATCAGTATTATCTGTTCTATTAATTATCTGAGTGCTACTGTATTCAGTACCGGAAATATTTGAAATTCGCTTTACGTCAAATCCATAATCCTTTAGCATATTTCCAACTTCAGTAGCTGAATTGGGCGGTGCACCTCCATTTAAAACCTCAATTTTAATCCCTGATGGGTCAAGTCCGTACTTTTTTATCGCATCCAGTGCTCCATTCTGTAAGTCACTATTTTTATCATTATTTTCTACATTTACTTCTTGCAGAAGTTCCTTAGCCTGCTCTTCATCCATCACGTAATATGATATGCCGTCGATGTATTTCGGCTCACCTGGTAACGTATACATCTTAATATTTTTACCAACTTTTAATGCATCATCCACATAGCTCAAGGCTTCCGATGGAGTCATGTTTGTTTCTACATATTCATTGATGGTTTTTAAAATCTTTTGTGCATTCAAAACAGCAGCCGGACTTGTTAACTTATCTATAAATGCCTTTACAAATAGCTGTTGAGTCTTTATACGCCCAAGATCCTGATCTACATAACCCTTTCTCCACCTGACCAGGCCAAGGGCCTGTTCCCCATTTAACACCTGCTCACCCATCTTTAAATGTATATGCAGATTGCCAGCATCATCATCATAATCCATTTGCAGTGGCACATTCACTTTGACACCACCAATATCATCTACAAGCTTAATAAAACCCTGATAATCGATCTTTACATAATAGTGAATAGGTATATCAAGAAGGTCAGAGACAGCTTTCATACTTCCCTGTTCATTTTCA
The DNA here is from genome assembly GCF_008274215.1 of Calorimonas adulescens. Classification (NCBI taxonomy): domain Bacteria; kingdom Bacillati; phylum Bacillota; class Clostridia; order Thermoanaerobacterales; family Thermoanaerobacteraceae; genus Calorimonas; species Calorimonas adulescens. The sequence continues at coordinate 7,440 of NZ_VTPS01000007.1, forward strand.
TACGTGTATGCGGCATTTATCTTTTGATATCCATACCTATCAAGTTTTATTCTGGTATCCCTTGGTATTGATATCAGTGTGGCTTTTTTCAGGTCAGGATTATATGTTAGCAGCATCAGAGTGTCTGACCTTCCCTTGTCTGTTTTATTAATTCCATCAATACCTAAAATCAATATGTTAACTGGTTCATGTTTGGCCGGTTTTGGCGTGTCCAAACTTGAAGATTGATTTTCACTGTTTTGGCCATATCCAGGATTTAAATTTTTTAAATAAAAATAGGCACCTGAAAGAACCAGCAATACCAAACATGCTAATATTATAGCAACATATCTGATTATTTTTTTCATTCATATTCCCCCATCTTTTCTCATTTCCATTATTAAAGAGTTTCTGGCATATATGGTATTGGGGTGAAGCAGGGACTTTAAGGATATGACATAATTAATTGTATTCTCAAAAGACTTTAGGAGCGCAGCATTAAGATCTTTAAATGCCAACTCTCTTAAGTATTCTACCCCTTCATAATCTCTTCCTTCCTCAATAAAATCAGACAGATATATTATCCTGTCCAGTTTACTCATAGATTTACCACCTGTGGTATGCAGCTCTATAGCGTGAAGAATTTCTTCATCTTCTATACCAAAAAAATCCCTTGCCAATCTTGCGCCCAGTGGACCGTGGATAAGGGCTTTCTCAGCCATGCTTACCTCATCCAGTTCAACACCATACTTGGCTGCCATATCAATGAGTTTATTCTCAGGTATGTTCTTAGCGCAATCATGGACAAGGCCCGCTATCCTGGCTTTTTCGATGTCTACACCATACTTTTCCGCCAGTAAAACAGCCATCTTTTCAACCCTTAAAGAATGGCTGTATCTTTGAGGAGTAAGCATTGATCTCAACCTATCATTAATTTCATCATAGGATAGCATAAAATCACTCCTGATACAAATGGTTTTTCTGAATATATCTCTCTACTGCCTCAGGAAGCAGGTACTTTATGGGCTCCCCATGGGCTACTCTTTGCCTTATATCTGTCGATGATATGGCAAGGGACGGAACCTCAACCCTGAATATATCCTTATCATAAGTCTTCTTTATATATTCCAATTTGTCAGCCAGATCCTTAGTATTAAATCCAGGTCTGGTGGCTGCGACAAAGTTACAAAGATTCAATAGCGTATCAATGTCCTTCCATTTCAATATTTCCAAAATTGCATCGGCACCTGTAATAAAATAGAACTCAAAATTTTCCCCATATATGGTCTTAAATTCTTTCATAGTATCAACAGTATAGGTATACCCCTCTTTGTTGAGTTCAATTGCTGAAACCTCAAAATTAGGATTGGTCACAGTGGCCAGAATAGTCATTAAGTATCTATGTTTTTTTTCAGTAATAACCCTGGCCTCTTTGTGTGGCGGATTACCCGATGGCACAAAAATGACTTTAGCAAGGTTGAACTTGTATCTTACTGCTTCGGCGGTAACAAGGTGCCCATAGTGTATGGGGTCAAATGTACCCCCCATGATTCCCACCTTGATATGGTTATCCAATCCCATCCTTCTTCCCCTTAATTTTTATTTCTGAAATCATTAATATTTATTATACTATATACACAGTATATTTAACAAGTTAATAAAAGCTTAAAAGGCTGATGCCTCATGTATCAGCCTTTAAACCTCTATTCTGGGCTTTCGTGTTGACCTCCTATATATGACAAATCTTTTGCCAATCACCTGAATTGGTTCAGCTTTGAGTTTTTCTGTTATTAAGTCGATGGCATCTTTGATAGAAATCGGCGAATTTTCCATAACATTGATTTTAATTAACTCTCTTGCCTCCAACGCATCCTCAATCGAAGCCAGTACAGTTTCATTTATCCCATCCTTACCAATGTTTACTACCGGTCTTATACCATTGGCCATTGCCCTTAACCGTGCTCTCTTTTTACCCGTTATTATATAAACCACCCGCTATTCAATATATTCAAATTCAAATCCTCTTACACTTATATAATCACCATTCTTAAGCCCCATGTTTTTAAGCTCTTCTAATATACCATATTTCAACAGGGTATTCTGGAAATATCTTAATGAGTCTTCATCAGTGAGGTTCACCCTTTTTAATATTCTATCTATCATCGCCCCGGAAAGCTTAAAGGTATTCCCATCTATTTCAATGTCTATCTCTTTTGTTTCTTTTATCGGTGGAGGTAAAGTGACAATCTCATCCTCTTGGGGGATATCTTCTTTTTTTTCATCTTTAAAAAATGTCGAGACCTCCTTTAAAAGTTCATCAACACCTTCTGTAGTAACTGAAGAAATACCAAATACTCTATAGCCTTTAGACTCTATTTCTTTCTTAAACCGCTCGTATATCGTCCTATCCTCAACTATATCCAACTTTGTTGCAACAACCAGTTGGTTTTTTTTTGATAGGTCCTCATTATATAATTCAAGCTCTTTATTTACTTTCTCAAAATCCTCAACCGGGTCCCGCCCTTCCATTCCTGAGACGTCAACAAGATGGAGGAGAAGTCTTGTCCTCTCTATGTGCCTCAAAAATTCATGTCCAAGTCCTACACCCACGTGGGCCCCTTCAATAAGACCCGGTATATCTGCTATGACAAAGCTGGTATCATTGTAGTAGCACACCCCTAAATTTGGTGTGACAGTAGTAAATGGATAATCTGCTATCTTTGGCCTGGCCTTTGTCAAAACCGAGAGAAGCGTAGATTTGCCTGCATTTGGAAAACCTATAAGACCTACGTCGGCTAATAGCTTGAGCTCCAGTATCAGCCATCTCTCAACCCCGGGGTCTCCACTCTCAGCAAAATGTGGAGTCCTCAAGGTAGATGACTTAAACCTAGCGTTGCCTCTACCCCCTTTTCCACCTTGAGCTGCAATTACCCTCTGACCTGGCCTGGCCAAATCATAAAGCACATCCCCTGTATCAGGATCTTTCAAAACAGTACCTACAGGCACCTTTATAACAAGGTCTTCACCGTCCCTTCCATGCTTATTGCCACCCATACCGTTACCACCATTTTGGGCTTTATAGTGCTGCCTATACTTAAAATCCATCAACGTCTTGAGGTTTGGGTCAGCCATCAATATGATATCTCCGCCATTACCCCCGTCTCCACCATCTGGACCACCATAAGCCACAAACTTTTCTCTTCTAAATGAAATCACTCCATTACCGCCATCGCCGGCCTTTACATATATCCTGGCTCTATCAACAAACATAAAACCACCTATCCGACCCTTTCTAACATTACTTTCCCGTTGAAAAGAAGCCTGAGATGAAGTTCCTCATAGCCGTTTGCCACTGCATCATCGATGTATCCATTCAACTGGTTCTCTATTTGACTATAATCCTCATCAGTGCAAACCATATCCGAAAGACCATCTACATCTATATCAAGTCCAATAAAGTTCTCCTTAGCCCTATTATACCCTTTTATTAAGACATATTGCATACGGTAATCACTAATATGTGATATTCTGGATTCAGCCTCCATCAACCTGCTTATCTTTTTAATGTATTCGATAGCTGCGTCCTGCCTACCCAGCTGGATATACCCCATTATCACCTGCAGGTCATTCAGGTAGATATGCCTGTATCCTTTTAGAATATCAATCATGTCTTTTTCAGTAAACATATCCAGAGAGCCCCCCATACTCAAAAGGTTCTAGCAGTGCTAGAACCTAAAAAAATTATATTGCCTCATTTACCGCAGGAATGATATTTACGTATTTCTTATCTTTCCCCTTGGTCTCAAATTTCACAACACCATCTTTTAAAGCAAAGAGTGTATCATCCCTACCTATGCCGACATTTTTCCCCGGATAAATCCTGGTACCCCTCTGCCTAACCAGTATATTCCCAGCAAGTACAAACTGGCCATCAAATTTCTTAACTCCAAGCCTTTTGGCCTTACTGTCTCTACCGTTTCTTGAGCTTCCCACACCTTTCTTATGGGCAAAAAGCTGAAGATCCATCATATTAACCCCTCCTTTCCATCACCTTGATATATTTTGGATAACTCTCCTCTATGCTATTTAACCCTATTAACAGTCCCTCAAGGAGAACATTAATCTTCACGGCATCTTCACCCGAGGCATAATCTAAAACCTCAAGATAAAAATCCCCGTTTTCTATCCTTATCAAAAACCTTCCAGCAGTAAGTTTTTCAAGGCTCTCAGCGCAGGCCTGACATAGAGCCGATACTCCGGCACACACTATATCCTTTCCATAGGGCCCATATCGGGAATGCCCCTTAACCTCAAAAACTTTAATACATTCATCTATTCTGGTTACCACTGCCTGTATCATAATTAATAGTTTATCTTATTTATTTTCAGTTCAGTGTATGGTTGCCTGTGCCCCTTTTTTTTACGTTCATTCTTTTTAGCCTTATACTTATAGACGATTATCTTGGGAGCCTTACCCTGAGCTATTACTTCCGCCTGCACAGTTGCGCCTTGAATAGTTGGTGTCCCAACCTCGACGCTGTTGTCATCCTTTTTCACAAGAAGGACTTTATCCAGGTTCACTTCACTGCCCACACTGGCATTGAGCTTTTCCACCCTTATCACATCGCCCTCGGCTACCCTGTACTGCTTTCCACCTGTTTCTATCAGTGCGTACATCATACTTCCCTCCTCACACACAGACTCGCCGGAACAAGGTAATAGCTTTAGACCTTCCCCGAGCGGTTTACCTTAAGTATTCTAACACAAGGTTCACTCCTTGTCAATCAAACTTCAGATACCCATTTTGATCACGCTTCCACCGGATATACCTTGTAACCGTCCAGCGGGAGGTTCCTGTTGTCTTTTATTATTATTTCAGAATTTGAAATATTCTTTAAATCTATCAAAAAAGCATTCCCATCTGTAAATGTTTCACGCAGGTATGGATTTAGTTCCACCACCATTGCCATATCAGAGATGTCTCCGGCAAGTCGGATTATGTCACGCTTTATCTTGCTTATCAGATATTCTTCGGTAAAGACCCATCCGCGCCCATGGCAGTATGGACACTGGTTTACAAAATAACTGTCATTAGTTTCTTTTTCTTTTTTCCTTGTTATTTCTACAAGCCCAAGGGCTGTAATGTCAACCACATTGGTTTTTACCCTATCCTTTTTTACCAGTTCCTTTATATATTCTATAAGTGCCTTTTTATTATCTTCTGAAATCATATCTATGAAATCGATGATAATTATTCCACCTATATCACGTAATCTAATCTGTCTGACTATCTCAGTGGCGGCCTCTAAATTAATAGCATACACGGTTTCCTCTAAAGTGTCCTGCCCTGTAAACTTCCCGCTATTTACATCAATGGCAGTAAGAGCCTCAGTAGTGTCTATAACAATATATCCACCGCTCTTTAAGTTAATTTTTCTCATAAAAATGTTTTCTATGCTGTCTTCTATTCCAAGGCTTTTAAATATATTCGGATCAGAGTTCAACTTCAGTTTCGGTAAATACATTGGCATTTCTACAGACATATAGCTATGAAGGTACTCAAAGTCCTCTGTGCTGTTAACTATTATCTCATCAACGCCAGGTGTGACCATATCCCTTAATATGCTCTCCAGCATGTTCGTATTTTTGTAAAGCGGCACAGGAACCGTAAACAGTTCATAGGTATTTAAAATTTCGGTCCATGTATCAAGCAATTTTTTAAGGTCATACTGCAGTTCATCTACTGGTATATCAGCAGCGTTTGTCCTCATTATAATGCCCATATTCTCCGGTTTTAACTGCCTTGCCTTATCTCTCAGTTCCCTTTTTCCCTCTTCGGAATCAATTCTGTGGGAAATGCCTATATTATTTGTAAATGGCATAAGAACAATATATCTACCCGGCAGGGTAATATCCATGGTAAGCTTCGGTCCCTTCTTACCTATAGACTCCTTTGTAACCTGAACTATCACAAAGCCTCCAGGGGTTATCTTTTTCATATCATCTTTTTTTAATGGAAGATATGCATTCTTCTTATAACCTATATCTACAAAAGCTGCTTCCAAACCAGGGACAATATTCACTACCCTGCCTTTATATATGTTGCCAACTAACCTGCCGGCAGGCTCGACCTTAAACTCTAAAACCTCCTCATTTTCAGTCAAAGCTATCCGTCTCTGCCCCGTATAAGAATCAATTATTAATCGGTTCATTAATAACACCTTCCCGCATTGGTGTATTTTTTTTCTCATCTATATATTGTTCAAGCCTTGTTATGATGGCATTGCTCTCCTCAAAGTCAAATCCGCTAAAATGCAAAAAGGCCTTAACAACATATACGGGATTTACACTCTCGGATGAATTCGAGGCCAACCACAGACATATATTCTTCTCATCTACTTTTGAAAAACTATATATCAACGGCCTTATATTAATTGTCTTTTTTCCCTTTTTTGATTCCTTCTCAACCATTATCTCATCACTCAGAAACCTCTCAATCCCGGACAGGACCCCCTCTGGAAAAGGATAGTAAACATTATACTCAGAACTTTTGATGATGCTGTTTAACGATTTTGACTTTTCATCTATGGATATAGCTTTAATTACCATTATACCTTGCGGCAATACGTTATTCATCCTGTATATGAACTCTTCAGGGATCATATCGTCACCTACATCCAAGTCAAAGTATTCAGCCTTACTGATATATCCTAATGAAAGAGGAGGAGAAAAATTTATCTTTGGCTTAGGATTAAAACCCTCAGTTAAGACAAATGGAATATCAGCCCTCCTGAAAGCTCTTTCTAATGCCCTTACAATGTCAAGATGAGATATAAACCTCACTTCTTTATCTTTAATGTATTTTGCTCTAATTCTGCCCATAGCACTTTAACCCCTCTTCAAAATCCTGGATGCCACACTTTATGCAAAATTTCCTACAATCAAAAGTGCTTTTTCCTTCATATGCTCTTCTCCTCTCCCTCTTCAAAAATTCCTTAGTTACACCTACATCTATATGGTCCCATGGAAAAACTTCATTCTCTTCTCTTTTCCTATTTGCATAAAATGCTGGATCTATACCAGTCTCTTTAAATGCATCCATCCAGGTCTCAAAATTAAAGCACTCATTCCATGAATCAAAGCGGCATCCCTTTTCCCATGCCTTTTTAATCACCATTGAAACCCTTCGATCTCCTCTAGATATGACGGCCTCCAAGAAACTTAAACGGACATCATGATAGGTAAACCTCAGGGCATGTCCTCTTATTTTACTCTTTATCAATAACTGTTTCCTATAAAGTTCTTCCATACTATCCTGCGCCTCCCATTGAAATGGGGTATGCGGTTTTGGCACAAAAGATGATGCACTCATAGTCACCGTAAGCCCTTTGAGATTTCCATTAACCTCTTTATACACTTGAAGTACCCTTTCACCCAACTCTGCAATTCCATCAAGGTCCTCATCTGTTTCTGTGGGTAGGCCAATCATAAAATAAAGTTTTATGGTACGCCATCCAAATTTAAATGCCGAAAAAACTGCATTCATCAGGTCTTCTTCTGTAACATTTTTGTTGATTACATCCCTCAAACGCTGTGACCCGGCTTCTGGCGCAAAGGTTATACCTGATTTTCTAACCTCTTCTATCTTATTAAATATATCCACATAAGCAGCATCAATGCGCAGGGACGGCAGGGATATACCTACACCCTTTCCCTTAAATTCGTCTATAAGTGAATAAATCAGTTCCTCTAAAAATGTATAATCACAGCTGCTCAATGATACCAGCGATATCTCATCATAACCAGTTGATGATACCAGCTTTCTGGCCAATTCTAATAAATTCTCCCATGACCTTTCCCTGACCGGCCTGTAAATCATACCGGCCTGGCAAAAACGGCAGCCTCTGGTACATCCTCTGAAAATCTCCAGCATTATCCTGTCATGTACAGTCTGTAGATATGGTACAATCATTTTTTCAGGATAATAGCTGTTATTCATATCTTTTATGACCCTCTTTTTTATTTTCAGCGGAAGGTCGACGTCTACAGGTTTTACATTTTTTACTGTACCATCCTCATTATATGTCATAATGTAGAGTGAGGGAACATAAACCCCATCTATATGGGCCATACAGTGCAAAATTTCTTTCCTCGAAAGCCCCTTGTCTTTGCAGTCCTTATAGGTATCTATTATCTCATTTATTACCTCCTCACCCTCTCCCATGACAAAGAAATCTACAAACTGTGCCAGAGGCTCTGGATTATACGCACATGGGCCACCTGCTATGACGAGAGGAGAGCTTTCACTACGTTCTGCAGCGTTAATAGGTATACCAGCTAAGTCCAGCATGTTGAGTATATTTGTATAGCTCATCTCATACTGAAGGGTAAAACCTACAAAGTCAAAGTCCCTGACCGGGGTCATACTCTCCAGTGAAAAAAGCGGGATACCCTCTTTCCTCATTATCTTTTCCATGTCTACCCATGGTGCAAATACCCTCTCACATACAGTATCTTCTCTCTCGTTGAGAAGGTGATACAGTATCTTTATTCCTAAATGAGACATACCTATCTCATATATGTCGGGAAACGCAAATACAAATCTTACCATACCATCCATGTATTGCTTATGAACACTATTCAGTTCATTCCCTATATATCTGGCGGGTTTTTCAACGCACGGCAGTATCTCATTTAGTATTCTATCCTTAAGCATCTCACACCTCATTCCTAACGTGTTTTTAGATAGCCTTATTTTATCACATATAGGCAAAAACTACTTTAAATTATAAAAAGAGGTCAGCCCTCTTCTTAATATATATCGTAATTATATCGCAAAATCACAATCAAAAAAACAAAGGATAGCAGCTTCCTTTAATAATCGATGACCTGTACACTAAAATTGAAATGGATTGAAGCAGTTTTTATTGTCTGAATTGACCCAGAGGCATAATTGCTTAATAAGCGACATCTGCTATGATAATTATAGAAAAACACAAAGGTAAAATCAATGGGACATTGGATAGAGGACAGTGAAATCCTCATTATCGTATAGTTTTAAATACATTTTCAAAGCATCATGGTCCTGTAAAGAGCCTCTAAAATGTCGCAAAAGTTTAGCCATACTTTACATACAGGCCATTATGATATATAATGGGCACAATCTTTAGATTTTGGATAAACTACTTACTCTTTCCCTTCTGATTTAACATAGTTAATGGATCAACGGCTTTTTCGCCGTTCCAAACCTCAAAATGCAAATGAGGATTTGTTGTAATTCCTGTCATCCCCACTTTTGCTATTATATCTCCCTGTTTGACCTTGTCGTCAACGTTCACTGTAACATCAGATAGGTGGGCATACAATGTCCTTAGATTGCCTGAGTGTTTCAGAACAATGTATGTACCCAGTTCGTTATCTGTATCAATTTTCTCTACAGCACCATCGAGCACAGCCTTTACAGGCTCGCCCTCATCTGCGGCTATATCTATTCCTTGATGTGGGCGTAAGTCATTGAAAACCGGATGTATCCTCATCCCAAATTCTGAGGTAATCGGGCCATCTATAGGCATTATCATATCCTTTTTTGTGTCAGAGCTTCCCAATTCTTGAAAAACAGAGATAATCCTATCACGAAACACGGGTATCTGGCTAAATACATATTTTATCCCATTTATACCGTCTTCAACAGTGTAGTCATAGGCCAGGCCCTTTTTTACGTATCCTATTGCATCATCTACAAATGACACTTTTATAGATGACAGACTCAGCAAAACAGTTAGTATCAATAGTGATACAGCTAACTGCTGTAAGAAAACCGCCACCTTATTTTTGGTGCTTACCTGTCCCATCCTTCTGATTTTTCCTCTAAATGGTGCTTTATGCATAAGAAGGCCTCCTTCGTCCTTTTTATTAATAAAATATATTTGAAGGAGGCTCTTTTTATTACACTATTCCATTTTTTTGTCCAGTAAAGGGTTTACCACATCACGCCACGCCAGGTCTCCACGTGATAGCCCTTTAATCAATATCTCCGCTGAGGCCACGTTGGTAGCCAGAGGGATATTGTGGACATCGCATATACGGAGAAGTGCTGTTATATCCGGCTCATGGGGCTGAGCCGTAAGGGGGTCTCTCAAAAAAATCACCATGTCTATTTCGTCCTGAGCTATCATGGCACCGATCTGCTGGTCACCACCCAAGGGGCCAGGCCTAAACTTAATTACTTTTAACCCGGTGGTTTTTTCAACCAGTTCGCCGGTCGCTCCTGTTGCATACAAAGTATGGTTAGCCAATATATCCTTATATGCCAGAACAAAATTAGACATCTGTTCCTTTTTAGCGTCATGGGCTACCAGAGCAATATTCAATAAGATCACTCCTTAAAAGTTTATCTTCTGTCTTCTCATACCCACATTGATTACCAGACCTATAGCCAGCATATTAGCAAGGAGAGAACTGCCGCCATAGCTCATGAAAGGCAGGGTTATCCCTGTTATAGGCATTAAACCTATAGTCATACCTATGTTCTCAAATATTTGGAACAACAACATAGACACTACGCCAACACATATATACATTCCAAACTTATCCTTGGCATTCATAGCTATCCTTATTATGCGATAAACTATGATAAAATAAAGAATTACTACGGTCATTGTACCTATAAACCCAAGTTCTTCACCAACCACAGAAAATATAAAGTCAGTATGCGCTTCAGGCAAAAAGTCCAGTTGGGTCTGTGTACCATTAAACAATCCCCTGCCTGTAATCATACCTGAACCTATGGCAATCTTTGACTGTATTGCATGGTATCCATAACCCAGTGGATCAAGACTTGGATTTAAAAATGTTAAAATTCTCCATTTTTGATGTTCCTTAAGCGCAAAAAGCCATATTAACGGCGTTGCAACTGCTATGGTTAGACCTCCTACCACAATCCATCTGAAGTCAATTCCAAAAATAAACAGCATGCCTATCATTATGGCAATAAAAACCAGGGCAGTCCCCAGGTCTGGCTGTATAAATATCAACAAAAATGGTAAACCAACATGAAAACCAACCGTCAATATATCTTTAAGATTATTAAGAGGACCTTCCTTTCCCGAAAGATATTTAGAAAGCGTCACAATTATAGCTATCTTTGCAAATTCAGATGGCTGCAGCATAAAAGATCCTAATTGTATCCAACTCTGGGCACCGTTAGACTTGTGGCCAATCACCATAACCAAAAGCAGCAAAATGAGATTCAAAAAATAGATATATGTGCTGTAGCTACCTATAAGGTTATAATCAAGACTTATAATAATGATAAAGGCCACTGTACCAATAGCAAGCCACAATATCTGCCTTATAACCATTGAGTATGAACCTGTCTCCTGCACGTGAGTAGCACTGCTTATAGCAACTATACCTATCGCGCATATAAGGTATATGCTCAGTAAGAGAAAATAATCGATGTTTTTGATGAGCTTCTTATCAACCATTTATAGACCACCCCCACATCATTCAATTATAACACATAAGAGGGTGGCATTTTAAACAAAATATACCGAATATCATTTTCCAATATTTTTTATTCTCTTTATCGGAACATTGGCAATAAGCTCTGGTATGTTTGCATTATCAGAACTCCTTACTATATTGGCAATTTTTATTTCGAGGCCGTTTGGATCTATTTCAATATAATCTGAAACAACCTTGATAATGTCATTTTTTATCATATCCAAGTATTGAGGATACACATTAACCCTATCGTGAACCAGAATAGAATGAAGCCTCTCTTTAGCAACATCTCTGCTGTTGCCTCTGGAAGACAACGAATCAAAAAGTCCCATATATCACACCCCCTTATTTTGCGCCCATGCCAAAAAGCCGTTTCAAACGTACAAAAAAACCTTCCTCTGTTTCCAGTTCCATAAAAGGAACATCTTCACCAAGAAGTCGTCTGGTTATGTTCCTATAAGCTTTCCCTGCTGCAGATTTCTCATCGGTTATCGCCGGTTCTCCTCTATTGGTAGAAATCACTATTTTTTCATCATCTGGAATAACGCCTAAAAGAGTTATTGCGAGAAAATCCATCATATCGTCTATACTAAGCATATCATTGCGTTTAACCATATCCATACGTATCCTGTTAATTATAAGCATAGGGTCCCTCAGGTCATTTGCTTCAAGCAACCCTATTATCCTGTCTGCATCCCTCACTGCTGACATCTCCGGAGTAGTAACAACTATTGCCTTATCAGCCCCTGCTATAGCATTTTTAAAACCCTGCTCAATACCTGCCGGGCAATCCACAACCACATAGTCGAACTCTTCTTTTAATTCATTGCATAGTTTTTGCATCTGCTCCGGACTTACAGCCGTCTTGTCCCTGGTCTGTGCTGCAGGTAATAGATACAGGCCCTCAAAACGCTTGTCCTTTATCAATGCCTGTTTTAGCCTGCATTCACCCTCAACTACATCTACAACATCATATACTATTCTGTTTTCCAACCCCATAACCACATCCAAATTTCTAAGGCCAATATCTGCATCAATTAAAGCCACCCTATTACCTGCTAAAGCGAGCCCCGTTCCTATATTGGCTGTGGTGGTTGTCTTTCCCACTCCACCCTTACCTGATGTTACCACGTATACTGTTCCCATAATTTTTCCCTCCCTTATGTTATATTTTACAACATTTTACTTTTTTGGTTAAGAGGTTCAATAAAAATTTTATCATCTTTCACATATGCTATTTCCGGTATATCAGCACGATATCTTTTCCTGTCTGGCGCCCTGGAAATTATATTGCCAATCCTTATCTGAAGGCTTTCTAATCTGAATGCAGCTATAAAGGAGTCATTTTTATTGGGATATCCTGCATGGAGCAAACCGTTTGTTCTACCCATAATCAGAATATTTCCCCCTGCTTTAATTTCAGAGCCATCATTTACATCGCCCAGAATCACCACATGACCAGGTGTTTGTATTACCTGGCCAGACCTTATTGTTGTCCTCACAAACTTAATCAGTTGATCATCCTTTTGTTCCACAGGATTCAAAAATAATGTGTTAAAGCCAAAACGAGTTTCCAGTAGCTCTCTTATCATATTTCTCTCTTCGTTGTTCATCTCTTTACCCTTTACTATCGCTTTCATTTGCGACCCTTTAAAAAATTCGGGATACTTTCTAAGTTTATCTGCAAGGTCATTATATGCATCTATAAAGTTTTCATCTTCATCAATATTAATAATCAATCTATTCCTTGCTCCTCTTATATCCACTCTTGGCGCAATCCTCCTCATAATATATGTCTTTATTACTAATTTCTCCATCTTTTGCAAAAATCCTTCTTTACTTAATATAAAAGATAGATGGATTCTAAAACCCCATCTATCTTTCACTGGTATTCTGAGTTTTGACTTGGTCATCAGGTTTATTAAAGCCAAAATAGGCATCAAAAATGCTTTTAGCCACATACGCCGAATAGCTGCCACTACCACCCTCATAAATAACTACTGCTACAGCTATCTCAGGCTTATCATAAGGAGCAAAACCCACAAACCATCCATATGGTTTGTATGGTGGTCTTTGCGCTGTCCCTGTCTTACCACCTACCGTAATTGGATAGTTTACAAACGCTCCAGATGCTGTACCACCCATTTCCGTAACAGCCTTCATTCCTTCTTTAATGTACTTTACATATTCTTGGTCCAGATTCAGCCTGTCTACAACCTCCGGCTTGGATGTCTTTATAACCTTTCCGTCAAAACTATCAATCTCTTTTAAAAGATGTGGCCTGTATCTGACCCCTCCATTTACCAGAGTAGCAATGTAATTGGCCATCTGAAGAGGAGTAAAGGAGTTTTGTCCCTGACCTATGGAGGCGTTCAACGTCATGCCGAGATTCCACTGAACCCCTTTTAACGTATATAATATCTTATCTCTGGCGTCTTTCTCTTTTATACCCAATTCATCCAGTCTTTTTAAAATTACACTATCTCTTGTTTCTCCTGCCTCCACTAGTTTTGCCAGCTCATTCAACTGGTCTTGATCTATCATCTTAAGCACATTTTTGATATAATAAAGGTCATTTATTGCCACGCTCTTTAAGACCTCAGGGCTTGCCAATGTCCCGGCCTGCTCTTCTATCTCTATGCCGGTCTTTTCGCCAAGGCCAAATCTTTTCGCATACTCAGCCAACTTATCTATACCCAACCTTCTTGCAACCTCAAAAAAATAGATATTACAAGAAACCTGTATAGCCTTGGTTATATTAACCAGCCCATGGGTCCTGTGATACTCATTCCACAACCAGCAGGCTGGTCTATGTGCATATGGGTACACACCGGTGTCAAGTATCTTCTCTTCCGGTGTTACAACCCCCTCTGTGAGCCCCGCTATACCTGTAACCATCTTGAACGTTGAACCCGGTGGTATGGCACCTTTAGTAGCATAATTCCACAGGGGTTTAGGTGTACGTTCTGTAGCATTCTGTGGGTTTAATTCAGCATATTCCTCAACTGATGGGCTTCCCTTGGCAAATACATTAGGATCAAAACTCGGCACACTGGCCAAGGCTATAACCTCTCCTGTGTTTACGTCTATAACAACTGCAGCACCTATATTAGCATACTCAGATTTTTGAAACCTATTGTTGCCCTCTCTAATGTTTTTCATTGTCTCTTCTAATCCCTGCTCTGCAGCTTTCTGGACATCAGCGTTAATAGTTAGTTTTACAGTGTCTCCAGGTACTGGTTCTTTATATGAGACACTTCTGACCTTCCTACCCAATGCATCTACCTCTACATATTCACCCCCATCAGTCCCTTTTAAGTACTCTTCAAAAGACTTTTCTATGCCTACCGTACCTATCAGGTCATCTGGGCTATATTTCTTGGTATCAAGCTGTTTCATTGTTTCGGGGTCTATTCTACTTATATATCCCAGCACCTGCGAAGCTAAGGTCCCCTCTGGATATTGCCTTATAGGTTCTACATCCACCACAATACCAGGCAGATATATATGCTTTTCCTCAAGTTCTGCTACAGTCTTGTCAGATACATCCCTCGCTATGGTAACGGGTTGATAAGATTTATAGCCCTGTTCTGCCATAATTGTACGGACATTCATTATGTCCCTAGTCTCCTGCATAGTATATGTATCATCTATATGATATCTTTCTTTTAATATCTCCCATGTCTTCTTGGCATCGTCTCCAATATCAATCTTATGGTTTTCTTTCCAGCGTTTTTCCCGTGCTTTAAGCGTCTCCTCAGTTACATCTTCATTTTCAAAACTTTTAAAATTAAAGTACACATTATTTGTATTGTCAATAAAAAGAGGAAGGGAGTCAATATATTCCTCATTGTTTGCCTTTAGAATATTTATCATATCAAGTATTACACTATTTAGTTTATTATCGTCTATGTTTGTCCTGACGATATCCACACTGAAACTTGGCCTGTTATTGGCAAGTTCAACCCCATTTCTGTCCACTATTTTCCCTCTTGGAGCCTTCACTGCGATAAGTCTTAACCTTTTTTCATCAGACCATTCGCGATAATAGGAACCCTGCACTACCTGAAGTTGAATCAGTCTTCCAGCTATTACTGAAAACAGAAATGTTATAATGATAATAAATATTATGAACCTCTGCTTGAATTCTTTTAAGTCCATATTATCATTCCCTCAAAACATTGTTTTGTTCTTCCTCAGATAGGAAGAATCATTTAATCTGAGAATATAACCATAAAGCAAGAAAATTATTATGCCGTTTAAAACCGCCTCAGGAAAGATTAACGCCAAAAATGTCATCCACACATCAGTTTTATAGGCTAAAAGAATCTTAAAAAACAGTATTACTACACCTTTATAAATGCTGCCTGTAATTGTAAAAAATAATGCAGCAAAAGGACTCTCTTTAAAGATGTTTTTGCTCAACTTACCTACAGAAAAGCCAAACGTTGCATAAATTATACTATATATGCCAAAAACCGGACTATAAAACATATCCATCAAGATGCCGGTAACAAGCCCAAATATCATGCCTTCCCATTGCCCGTTTAATATGGACAGTGCTGTAATTGCTATCAAAAGTAGGTCGGGGGAAATATTGTAAATAGAAAAGAAAGGCAGCATGGCAGTCTGAATAGAAAAAACAAGTATAAAAAGGAGTAAAATTATAATGTATCTCCTCATTGGCCACCTACCTTTCCAAGGTCTATTTTATCGTTGTACGTTTTTATGACCAGGATATCCTCTAACCTTTGGAAATCTGCATCTGGTTTTATTATGGCTGTTTTATACAGGTCACCATGGCTGTTTTCTACACTTATTACCTTTCCTACATAGATACCCTCTGGAAGGATTCCACCAAGACCTGAGGTAATGACATCGTCACCTGGTTTGACTTCAGAGGTCATGGGAATGTATACAGCCCTGGCCAGGCCCTGTGCTTTGAGTTCTACATCACCCTGTAGTATACCATTATCCCTTGTTCTGTTAATGCGTATGCTTACCGAACTGTTCTCATCAATTATCGAAAGTACTTTAGACCAGTTGTCATATGATTCTATTACTGTACCCACTATTCCTTTATCTGTAACTACAGCCATCCCTTCCTTTACCCCGCTGGACCTGCCCACATTGATTGCAAAAATGTCAAACCACCCACCGCTGGATTTCCCAATCACCTTTGCGCCAATCATATCATACTGCTGATGGGTCTCTTTATAGGCAAGGAGGTTTTTCAGTCGTTCATTCTCCTGCTTTAATTCCTCCACCTGTAGCCTCAAATCGTTGTATTCTTCTTCCTTGGCCCTTAGCCTCTCATTTTCGCTTTGTAAACTACCTATATTGCTGAGAGAATAAAAAAAGTCTGAAATACTGTTGCCAATTTTATACAGGGTGCTGCTTACAGGTTTTATCAAATTCCCAGAAAAGAATTCCAGTCCACTTAGACTCATCTTACCTGAAGAGCTAACACCCATCAATATCAGGATAGATAAAACCACGCTACCTATTATCAGATAATCCCTGTACTTCTCCCACCAGGGCAAACTACTCCCCCCTATTTGGACATACCAGATATTCTTTTAAATAGATTAACTTCTTCCAGTATCTTTCCTGTACCTAAAGCCACACAGTCCAAAGGAGACTCAGCTATTTCTACCGGCATCCCAGTTTCTTGTTTTACAAGCTTATCAATCCCGTCCAGAAGAGCGCCACCTCCCGCCAGCATTATACCCTTGTCCATTATATCTGCAGCCAGTTCAGGGGGGGTTCTTTCTAATGTCGACTTTATAGCGTCAATAATAGCAGATATTGGTTCTTTCATGGCCTCCATAATTTCAGTTGAAGAAATTTTAAGCGTCTTAGGAAGGCCTGTAATCAAGTCTCTTCCTCTTATCTCCATAGTTTCTTCCTTTGGCTTGGGATATGCAGAACCTATAGTTATTTTTATCTCCTCTGCGGTTCTCTCGCCTATCATAAGGTTATATTCTCTCTTTATATAGCTGATTATTGACTCATCCATCTCATCCCCAGCTATCCTTAAATTCTTGCTGGTAACAATACCGCCAAGAGAAATTATAGCTACATCCGTCGTACCGCCTCCAATATCTACAATCATACTGCCTGTAGGTTCTTCAACAGGTAATCCAGCACCAATAGCTGCAGCCATTGGCTCTTCTACGAGATGTACCTCCCTGGCACCAGCCTGAAATGTGGCTTCTTCTACAGCCCTTTTTTCTACTTCTGTTACACCTGAGGGCACTCCAACAACAACCATTGGCTTTCTTATACCAGACCTGGCGTTTGTCTTTCCAATAAAATATTTCAGCATGGCCTGAGTGATGTCAAAATCAGCTATTACTCCATCCTTCATAGGCCTTATGGCTATTATATTGCCTGGAGTACGGCCAACCATCCTCTTCGCCTCGGCCCCAACAGCCAGTACCTTTTTACTATCTCTATCTATAGCTACAACCGAAGGTTCACTTACTACAATACCCTTACCCCTTACAAAGACAAGGGTATTAGCTGTACCCAAGTCAATACCTATATCCTTAGACAAATTCATATATCTAACACCTCTCTATACTATTAGTCCTTCATCCTTAAAGCTGAAATATCTGCCATCACCAATAATGACATGGTCTAATACCTCTATCCCTAGTATTTTGCCACTTTCAACAATTCTTCTTGTAACATCTATATCCTCATTACTTGGATGTGGATCACCACTGGGGTGATTGTGGACCATGATGATTGCAGCACTGGATTTCTTTATGGCAGACTTAAATATCTCCCTTGGGTGAACCAGTGAAAAGTTCAGCCCCCCAATAGAAATATTCTCTATTGTAATTACATGGTTTTTTATGTCCAGCAGTATTGCTTTAAAATACTCTTTTTTTAAATAACGCATTTCACCCATAAGTATTGCAGACACATCTGCAGGAGATTTGATCGTATACCTCTTCCTTTCTGGCATGCTGTTAAGCCTCTTACCCAATTCCAGCGCAGCTTTTATCAGTACAGCCTTCGAAATGCCTATACCTTTAAAGGCAGCCAATTCTTCAATGCTGTCCTCTAATAACGCCTCCAATCCCTCTTGAGAAATAAGGTTTTGCGCTACGGTAATAGCATTTTCACCTTTTATTCCCGTCCTTATAATTATTGCCAAAAGTTCAGTATTTGATAATGCCTCTGGACCATATTTTATCATTCTCTCTCTGGGCCTTTCATCTTCAGGAAGGTCCTTTATTTTTAGACTATACTCTCCCAATTTTCACACCCCAGTCTTCAAAAGGTCAATACCCCATTTTAAAAGCATCTGACGAAGTTTGCTAATGGGCAAACCCACTACATTATAATAGCACCCTTTTATGCTGTTAACAATAAGGGAACCTTTCCCTTGAATGGCATATGCTCCCGCCTTATCCATCGGTTCACCTGTCTTTATGTATTCCATTATCTCTTCATCGGTAAGTTCATTCATAAGGACCTCAGTACACTCATAGTCATTTAAAAGTTCTCCATTGGATGTATTTATAATGGCCAGGCCGGTATATACCCTATGTATCTTTCCACTCAATCTCCTGAGCATTCTATATGCATCATCGTTGTCAACAGGCTTCCCCATTATTATATCATCTATGCATACTATTGTGTCAGCACCAATTATAATCTTATTCCCTACTACCTTCTTGGATACACAAGCAGCCTTTTCTAAAGCAAGATTTTTCACCATCTCACCGGGTGTATTCCCCTTTAAGACCTCATCGATATCACTGGGAATTATTGAAAAATTCAGCCCCAATTGCTCCAATAATTCCTTTCTCCGTAGAGATGATGACGCAAGAATAAAATCAGTCATAACATCACCCTTAATCATCTATGATAGTAAATATATATACCCAAAAGCATGCCAGCAACTGAAAGAAGGTTAATCTTCAAGCTTAAAGCAAGTAAAAATTCAAGATTCAATACATTCAGTACAATGTTAATGGGTATCCTAAATGCCAGGGTCTGTGCCTTTCCAAGTGCGGGGACCCATCCAGACAAGAATTCGCCCAAAAAACTTCCTATAACTGCAAAAATCAATACAAGAGCTACCAGATACCACAGACTTTTATTCCTCCGCAATTATATCATCCCCTCAAATTTTTAATCGAAACCTCCACACTGGACTTTAATACATCTTTGGCTGCGTTAGAAGCAAGTCCAATGAAAAAGCCAGTCCCCAAGCTTAAAAGACTCAGTATTGGAAGGTAAGTAAACATATTTATATTACTTATAATAAGGGATGAAACCGTTACCTGTGCTGCATTGTGTGCAATGGCACCAAATATACTTACGCCAATCATGCTGAAATAATTGCTGAAATACTTTAAAACAACCCACATTACTATAGTACTCGCTATGGCACCACTCAGACTGTAGAGAACGCTGGATGCCGCACCTCCCATAAGAGCACCCAGTATAGACCTCATCACAGCAACAATCAGTGCATCCGAAAGTCCAAAAACATACAGGGTTAACAGCGAAGCAATATTGGCCAGGCCAAGTTTGGCACCAGGAGCTATGAATGGTACAGGGATCATGTTTTCAAATATATGAAGCACCAAGCCTATACATATCAGCATGGATATATATATAAGTTTAAACGTATTTAGCCTCATTTGCGACACCTTCCTGCAATAATTACTTTCTTATTATAACATAAGAGGGTGGTTTTTTTAACAATATCCTTAAAATAAAAAAAGCGGGTCCCTTACCCCGCCAAATGCAATTCTCATATTTTTAAGAAGCAACCACCTCTGAAATAATTTCATCGAGGTTCAATATTGTCTTTGTAGGACATCTCGGTATACATGCACCGCAGTTTGTGCAGCCATCATAGTTTATCACAGCAAGGTCATTATCCATGGTTATAACTTTTTCTGGGCACTGCCTTACACATATACTGCACGCTATGCATCCAACTTTACATATTTGCCTTACCCTTTTACCCTTATCGTGATTATTGCAGAATATTATAACCCTCTTGCTGATATCTATGAGCTGTATCACATTCTTTGGACATACATCCACACACATGCCACAGCCAGTGCACTTTTCCTCATCAGATTCAGCTATGCCCTCCGCTGTCACATGTATGGCATCAAATGGACATACCCTCTCGCATGTGCCAAGGCCAAGACAACCAAACTCACATTCTTTGTCCCCACCTGAAAGAGCATTGGCTGCCCTGCAGTCCTTAACACCATGATACTTATATTTCTTAACTGCATTATTGTCTGTACCCTTACACATAACCCTGGCTATCCTTTTCTTCACAGTACCGGCATCAGTACCCATAATAGCCGCCAGGGCTTCAGCAACGGCCTGGCCGCCAACCACACATTTATTTATGTCAGCCCTGCCCTCTGCCACTGCCTGCGCATAGGCGTCACATGAAGCAAAGCCACACCCTCCATCATTGGCGCCAGGCAGCGCATCCCTCACCTTTTGCTGCAGTGGATTTACCTCTACATAGAACTTCTGAGAAGCATAGGCCAGTACTGCACCAAACAGCAATCCCATTCCACCCAATACAAGTAGTGGATATAAAATCTCCTGTATCAATTGATTACCCCCCTATACTAAGCCTCTAAACCCAAGAAAACCCAAGGACAATAAACCTGCTCCAATCAAGGCAGAAGGAAATCCTTCCAGGGCTTTGGGAATAGGAGCCAAGGCAAGCCTCTCTCTGATCCCTGCATATGATATCAGGGCAAATGCAAAACCTACCGAAGATCCAAAACCATTCACTACCGCCTCTATAAAGTTATATGGATTTTGCACGTTGAGAAGCGCCACACCCAAAACAGCGCAGTTGGTGGTAATAAGTGGCAGATAGATGCCAAGGGCTTGATAAAGTGTTGGGCTTGTCTTTTTTATTACCATCTCCACAAACTGAACCAACGATGCTATAACCACAATAAAAGCTATTATCTGCAGATACTCCAGACCAAACGGAACAAGTATATAATAGTTAATCAAATAGGTAATTGCAGCAGTCATAGTCATAACAAATACAACAGCCACACTCATACCTGTAGCGGTTTCTACCTGCTTCGAAACCCCAAGAAATGGGCACTCCCCCAAAAACCTTGACAGGAGGAAGTTATTCACAAAGATTGAACTAACCAATATTAGCAGCAGATTTGTCAGCATCTATTGTCCCCCTCTCCTTAGCTTCTCTTCTTTTTGCAAGCAACTCAGTAATCATATTGAAAAAGCCAATAACCAATCCGAGAGTCAAAAAGGCGCCTGGTGGTAAAACCATTAACAGAACGGGTTGAAATGTTGCCGGCATTACCTGAATTCCAAGGAAAGTACCGTTGCCAAGAACTTCCCTTACGCCGCTTATTATAACCAAAGCAAAGGTAAATCCAAGTCCCATCCCTAAAGAATCAAAGAATGTATTTATAACAGGGTTTTTCGATGCAAAGCCCTCTGCCCTGGCCATGATTATACAGTTGACAACTATCAATGAAATATACAGTTTCAACACATTATATAAGCTCAAAAAATATGCATTCATAAGCATTGATACTATAGTTGTAAAGGTAGCAATACTGATAACAAATATAGGCATCCTAATCTTATCAGGTGTTATCTTCCTAAGTGCAGAAATTATCACACATGAACCAATCAGCACAAAAGTAGTAGCAAGGCCCATTGCAATACCATTAGCGACAGCATTGGTTACAGCAAGGGTTGGACATAATCCTACAACCATTCTAAATGTAGGGTTTTCTCTCCATAGTCCCCTTGTCAAATCAACTAAATAACCCATAAACGTACCCCCCTTTGCCTATCACTTATTAATCCTATTAAATACATCTATTGCCGTTTGCACACCATTTGTTACTGCTGTAGAGGTTATTGTTGCGCCAGTCAAAGCCTCTATCTCATTCGCACTGGATGGCGGGACCTTTACTAACTTCAGCTGCATATCTGCAGTCTTACCCTTAAACTGAGCCTGCCATTTTGGGTCTTGAGCTTTGGCACCAAGTCCCGGTGTTTCCGAATGGTTTACTATGTTTATACCTGTCAACTTACCATCTTTTGTTATCCCAACAATAGTCTCCACCGGCCCACCATACCCTTGAGGCGCCACCTTTATAACATACCCTAACACATTTCCACTGTCTTTAGCCATATCAACTGATTTAACTATCTCTTTCTCATCACCACTTAAAAGTGATTCCCACTCTGATGTATCCATAGGTGTAAACTCTTTTGCTCCAGGAAAAGCCGTCATCTTAGCTTGATCTTCAGCAATTTTATTCTGTTCTGCAATAGGCCCTTTTGTAATGGCATTTACAAATCCTAAAGCTGCACCTGCAACACCAGCAATCAATAGCAATATAAGTCCAGTAACAATTATATCCCTTATGCCATTATTCTTAGGCAACCTTCTTCACCTCCCCGGTTCCAAACACCTTTGGCATTGTATACCTGTCTATCAGAGGCGTTACCATATTCATTATTAATATAGAATAAGACACACCCTCAGGATAACCGCCCCATAGTCTGATTACACTGGTGAGAAGTCCGCAGCCTATGCCCATGATAATTTGTCCTAAAGGTGTAACGGGCGATGTGGGATAGTCTGTAGCCATGAAAAATGCTCCCAGAATCAATCCTCCACCCAATATATGATACATAAACTGCCCTGTAAAAAGACCATTTGGGCCAAATATCCATGTAATTACACCAACTGTAATAATAAATGAAAGTGGTATCCTAAGGTTAATGACCCTCCTATAGAGGAGATACGCCGCACCTATAAGCAGTGCCAGCGCTGACGTTTCACCAATCGTACCTCCAATGTTCCCTACAAACATAGACCATAGACTGGGCAGCTGTGCCCCTACGGCTTCAGAACCTTTTAATATTGCAAGCGGTGTCGCTGATGACACTCCATCCACTGCACCCGGCGTTGTCCATGTAGTCATCTGGACAGGCCATGAAGCCAGCAGAAAAGCTCTTGCGGCAAGTGCCGGGTTTACAAAGTTATTGCCTATGCCACCAAAACACATCTTAACAATGGCTATCGCAAAAAAAGAACCTACTGCTGGAATCCACCACGGTACAGTTGGTGGAACATTAAAAGCTACTAACATACCCGTAACTACAGCACTGAAATCATCAATAGTAATCTCTTTGTGAGTCAGAACCTCTATAACATACTCCGTGAGAACTGCCGTTGCAACTGATATTATGGTAAGCATAAGTGCTCTAATTCCAAAAAATATCGTACCAGCAATCAATGCAGGTATCAACGCAATAACAACATCTAACATAATTCTTTCAATTCTAAACTCCGAACGAACATGTGGTGATGAGGTGACAAGAAACTGGTTATCCATTCAATACCCCCCTTAGGCCTGTTTTCTTCTTTTAGCCAGTATTTCTCTTTTAGCCAGTCTGATAGACTCTACAAGCGGTCTATTGCATGGGCAGATATACGAACATGATCCACACTCAATACAGTCCAGCGCATGATATTTCTCTGCAGTGTTAAAATCGTTATTTAATGCATAAGCACTTATAAATAACGGCATTAGATTCATAGGACATACATCCACACATTTTGCACATCTTGTACACGGTCTTATCTTTTCTGGTTTAGTAAGTTCTTCAGGTAAGATGAGTATCCCCGATGTGCCTTTTATAACCGGCAGCTCCAAAGTAAACTGGGTAATGCCCATCATAGGGCCACCTGTAATCAATTTGCCCGGCTCACCATTAAAGCCACCACAATATTCTACCAAATCTTTTAACATTGTACCAATCCTCACGAGGAGATTTTTTGGATTTTTTACCGCTTGGCCGGTAACTGTGACAATCCTTTCGACAAGAGGCATACCCTCTTTTATGGCCCTTGCAATAGCATGGGACGTGCCCACATTGTCTACTACAACACCAACATCGGCGGGCAATCCCCCAGAAGGCACCTCACGTCCCGTCACAGCCTTGATTAGCTGTTTCTCTCCCCCCTGTGGATATTTTGTAGCCAGCCTTACTACCTCCACACCATCAATACCTGATGCGGCCTTTTCCATTGCCTCTATAGCATCAGGTTTATTTATCTCAATGGCAATATATCCTCTCTTTACACCGAGGGCCTTAAGTATGGCTCTTAATCCAAAAACAATCATCTCTGGGTGTTCTACCATTAACCTATGGTCACAGGTAAGATATGGCTCACACTCAGCACCATTTATTATTACTGTATCAACACTCTTGTCAGGAGGAGGCGAAAGCTTAACATGCGTTGGGAATGCAGCTCCTCCCATACCGGCAATCCCGGCCTCCTTGATAATGTTTTTAATATCATCAGCAGAAAGGTCTTCAAGATCACCCTTTGGCTTCACACTCTCATCCAGCGTATCTAAGTGGTCATTCTCAATGACCACAGAATTAACAAACCTGCCGCTGGGGTGCATCCTTGGTTCTACAGCCTTTACCTTACCTGAAACACTTGAGTGCACAGGTACAGAAACAAACCCTTTTGCCTCCCCGATCTTCTGACCTAGCTTTACCTCATCACCAGCTTTAACGATGGGTTCGCATGGGGCACCTGTATGCTGGGAAAGCGGTATCACGACCTCATCAGGTACAGGCATTCTTTCTATCGGTAAACGGTTTGTGAGCTCTTTGTTATAGTGTGGGTGAACACCACCCTTAAAGGTAAGTATTTGAGCGCACATCTAATCTTATCACTCCTTTAAATTTAAGTGGGACTAATACTTATTCTACAGTGTCCCCCATAAATCCTTTTTTGTTAAAAATTTAATTATTATATCTTGAGCACTGTATACAAGTTATATTTTAACATAAAGTTTATCAATATAAAAGTTCAATTTAAAAATTATATAATCTCATATCTTCTAATTCTGCTATCAGTTTTTTATATAAATCCAACGATTCATATATAGACTTTTGTAATATATAAAATGACTTCCCGTCATTTAACATAGTAGATATTTCAAGTTTATCAACAGCATCCTCTTGCACCACTAAAATATCCTCTAATTCTCTTTTGCAGTTGCAATCTATGTCCCACTCATCCAAGAGCTTTCCCATATCATCCACCATCTTTATGAGTTCCGGCAGACTGTCATTATTATATTTTTTTGTTATCAAGTCTACACTCAATTGACTTTCTTTATCCATAATTAAAATTGCCTTATTCAAACATTCATCCAAAAGTTCCACCTCATCATGTTTTTGCTCAAGGTACGGGATCGTTATACTGCTTTCTCTCTTTTCTTCTGACACGGCTTTAATTCTCATCAAACTTAAAGCCTCAACCAATTTGTCTGCATTTTTTTTAGAAAAGGTAATGGCTGTAAGGTTGTTTCCATTTATAGGGTATACCTCTGATGATAAAAAAGGTCCGACAGCGTTGATTTCGTAATAAATAAGCGGGCGTACCTCATAGACATATATGCTTTCTGTATGAGTGGGTTCTAACTGCTTATATAGAGGAGCAACCAAATTAGATATTATATTATTCGATAAGTAGAACGATAATAACGGGATTATCATTAAAAACAGAATCATCCCAACGTATATTCTCATTTTCTGTCTTTTATTAACATTTTGTCTTTTCACCCTCATAGTCTTTCCCCCATTATTTATCATTTATGTTATATATTGTAAAATAAATATTAAAAAAAATAAAGGGGCCCACCCCTATTTCTGTCCCGACTTCACCATCTTCCCTGCTTTTTTATATCTATCTTTCTGAGACAGTATCTTTTTCCTTATCCTTATTGATAATGGTGTAACCTCCAGTAGTTCGTCATCAGCCAGAAAATCAAGTGCCTCTTCCAGACTCAAGGTTTTGGGAGCAGCAAGTCTGATAGCTTCATCGGCAGTTGCAGACCTCATGTTTGTGAGATGTTTCTTTTTGCATACATTGACATCTATATCTTCCTCGCGGTTGTTTTCTCCCACTACCATCCCCTCATACACCTCTACTCCAGGACCTACGAAAAGGGCACCTCTCTCCTGAGCATTATTGAGCCCGTAGGTTGTTGTGGTACCTGCCTCCGAAGCAACTAATGAACCATGATTTCTTTGTTTTATCTCTCCTTTATACGGCTGATAATCTATAAAAACATGGTTCATTATGCCATTACCCTTGGTATCAGTTAAAAACTCCGTCCTGTAGCCCATAATTCCTCTTGATGGTATATTGAACTCCAGCCTTATATACCCCTTGTCATTAGGCGTCATATTAATTAGTTCTGCCTTCCTCGGGCCCAATTTTTCCATAACAATCCCCATATATTCCTCAGGAACATCTATCATCAGTAGCTCTATCGGTTCATACCTTTTCCCATGTACGTTTTTGTATATAACCTCTGGTTTCGACACCTGGAACTCATATCCCTCTCTCCTCATGGTCTCAATTAATATGGACAAATGCAGTTCACCTCTACCTGAAACCTTAAAGGTATCTGGGCTGTCCGTATCCTCTACCCTCAAGGAGACATTTGTCTCTAATTCTTTATACAACCTATCTCTAAGATGTCTTGATGTAACATACTGGCCCTCTTTCCCGGCAAACGGGCTATTGTTGGTAGAAAAACTCATGGTAATTGTAGGTTCTTCTATTTCTACAAATTCCACAGCCTCAGGGAAATCAACATCAGCTATCGTTTCACCTATCTCTATATCTGGTATCCCAGATACAGCAACAATATCACCCATCAGTGCACTTTCAGCTGCCACTCTTTTTAAAGATTCATACTGGTATACTGTACCAATCTTACCTTTAACAACAGTACCATCCTTCTTTACAACGCTAACCTGTTGACCGCCTGTTATACTGCCCCTAATTATTCTGCCAATGGCCAGCCTGCCAACATAGTCGTCATAATCTAAATTTGTTACCAATAGTTGTAAAGGTCCGTCCACATCGCCTTCCGGCGCAGGTATGGAGTTTATAATGGTATCAAAAAGCGGCTTTAAATTATAGCCACTATCATTAAGGTCATACTTGGCAACCGCATCGCGTGCTGATGTATACACAATTGGAAAATCAATCTGTTCATCGGAGGCGCCAAGATCTATAAAAAGGTTTAGTACCTCATCTATTACTTCATATGGCCTGGCGTCGGGTCTGTCAATTTTATTTATTACAACTACGGGTTTTAAATTTAACGACAGGGCTTTGCCAAGGACAAAGCGCGTTTGAGGCATTGGCCCCTCACTGGCATCAACAAGAAGAAGGACACCGTCCACCATTTTTAAAACCCTTTCGACTTCTCCACCAAAATCAGCATGTCCCGGAGTATCTACAATATTTATTTTAATATCGTTATATCTTACCGCAGTATTTTTGGCCAGTATGGTAATGCCTCTCTCCCTTTCCAGTTCATTGGAATCCATTATCCTTTCATCTACTTTTTGATTTTCCCTAAAAATACCGCTCTGTTTGAGCATTCCATCTACCAGTGTAGTCTTACCATGGTCCACATGGGCTATTAGAGCTATATTTCTTATATCATTCCTCTTCACAGTTTAACATACCCCTTCCAAATAAAAAATGGATACATTAGTACCCATTGGCTAAACAGTATTATATTATATACCTTTAAATGATCTCTGTCAATGCCTATAATTACTTCACACGCCTTGCGGCTGCATAATGGTCATTATAATAACCGGAGAGGAGTGTGTCAATACGCACCTCATCACCGCCTGAAGAGCTATGAATAAAATTGCCATCACCAATGTATATTCCAACATGGTTAATTCTTTTCGAACCAAGAGTTTTAAAAAATACCAGGTCTCCCACCTCAAGATCTTCCTTATCCACTGCCTCTCCAAACCTTGACTGTTCCAGTGACGTCCTCGGTAGTTCTACCCCAAAATTCTTATAGACATAAGAAACAAACCCTGAACAGTCAAACCCCTTGGGCGATGACCCTCCATATGCGTATTTAACACCCAAAAACCTTTCTGCAAAGTCTACAATGTCTCTGAGCCCATTGCCCCTTGATACATCCTCTTTCCCTAATGATACATATGAAGCACTCATCCAACCCTCTCTGCCATCGGATAACTTTACCTGATACCACCCATCTGTCTTACCCAGCACCATTACAACATTATTTATATCTACCTGAGTAATCACTTTTGAGTCAAGGCTAGGGTCTTCCCTCAAATTGACATTGTCACCGGTTACTATACCCCTGGGAAATTCATCAGCAAGAACAGGATTAAAGAAACCAGCAAGCATAAGCGATGTGGATAGTACAGAAATCCCTAACAGGAATCTACTATATGTCCTCATTTGATTTCTCCCTTCTCATGCCTCCGAGGTTAGCTGACGGGTTCGGGCCGAAGGTAACCCTACCATCAGGCGAAACTGATAGATTCACCCCAAAATACGTCCCCCGTACCTTTTGCAAGGATTCGGCAGCCTTAGATAAATATGTATCTAACATGGATATAAAAATGGTGCCGAGAGCGGGACTCGAACCCGCATGAGGAATCCCTCACTACCCCCTCAAAGTAGCGTGTCTGCCAGTTCCACCATCTCGGCACATTCAACGAAAATTATTATAATATAAGTTTGGACATAAGTCAATACAGTAATTATATCATTTTCACAAGTTTTGGGTTTTCTATTATTCCAGGTATTCTACCCCTCTTGGCAATCGGCTTACCATCCACCTCTTTTAAATCCATCGTCATATCTATCGGTTTAGCATCTGAAATAAAACTGCCCACTCCAAAAGCATCTACACCTGCATCAGCCAGTTCAGCTATTTTTTCTGGATAAAGGCCACCCGAAACAATAATTTTGACATTTTTATAACCCTTTTGGTCCAGTCTGGCCCTAATTTCCTTTATAAGTTCGGGGGTTACCCCACCTCTTTCGCTGGGCGTATCTACCCTTATCCCATAAAGCCTGTCTCCTAAAAGTTCTGCCACTCTAATGGCTTCTTCAGCCTCATCTTTGAATGTATCAATGAGTATTGTCCTGTTTTCGTCTGGCTTTGATATTTCATCATATGCCTTTGCTACCGTCAATGTGTCACCGGCAATCAAAAAAGCAGCGTGTGGTACTGTACCGGTCGGCTCTTTTCCAAACAGTTTTGCTCCCAGTATACAGCTCGCATTGTCAGCCCCACCTACTAATGCTGCCCTTTCCATGACAGGAGCTACAGCAGGATGCACATGCCTTGCGCCAAAGCACAGCAGTGGTTTCCCCTTGCACGCTTCTTTGGCTTTTCTCGCAGCCGTCGCCCATGCACAGGAGCTTGCGAGCATTCCCAATATAACTGTTTCATAAACACCAAACTCTGAGTAGGGCCCTTTGATCCTCACAAGTGTATCCTTGGGGTTGAATGTATCCCCCTCTTTTAAAGCCCATACCTCAACGTTTTTATTCCTTAATATGCCCAATGCCTCAGTAATACCAGCAAATACCCCTTCTTCTCTCGCAAAAATCTCGGCGGTTACAGGAGTATCTCCAAGACCCAGGTGATTTAATATATCCATCGTCCTCAAAAAGTACACATCAGTTGTCTTTCCCTCTAGTATCTCTTCATGGGTTGCAGAAAACAATTTCCTGTCATGTTCTATCTTAACCCTTTCAAGGTCATTCAGGCTTTTCATTTGTTCCATTTATGTTATTCCCTTCTTTCTTTTGCCTTCGTAAAGTCTTGTAAAAATATGATAGTTTCTAATTATCTTATCTACATAATCCCTCGTTTCCTTAAATGGGATACTCTTTAGTTTTTCCCCATCATCACTATATTCCTTATCATTCAACCATTTTTGTACATTTCCTCTCCCAGCATTATAAGCCGCAAATACCAGGACAGGATCTTTAAATTCACTGTTGAGATTATTTATATACCAGCAACCAAATCTTATATTTACCTCAGGATTATAGAGAAGATCTTCATTATAGTTTTCAATCCCAAGGTTTTCCGCAATCCACTTTCCTGTATCAGGTTGTATCTGCATCAGTCCGATGGCACCCTTGCTTGATTTAGCTTCAGGATTAAAATTACTTTCCGCTTTTATTACTGCCAACACAAGATAAGGGTCAATTCCATATTCAACGGCATATCTTTCAACTATATCCATATACTTTGTGGGATAAATCATCTTCTGTACAGTGTTATATACCTTCAGCGAAACAAGTATGAGCAATAAAAAAAGTAAGACAGCAATTATTACGCCTATCCATTTACGAGGAATAAAAATCAATGGAATATACCCCCACATTGCAGATACCATACATTAATATAATTCTATGTAGGCCCAAATTAATTATTCTTTTTTATCACCCTTTCCCAAAGTTTACTTATCTGTTTTCTAATATATCCTATGTCTTTACTGTTGTCAATCACATAGTCAGCATACTTTACCTTCTCGCTTAACGGCATCTGCATGCGTATACGGTTCATGGCATCTTCATATGATAGTTTATCTCTCTCTATAAGTCTTTTTATCTGCTTGTCTTTGTCTATTGAAACTACCCAAACCTCGTCTACCATATTTTGCAGCCCCATTTCAATCAGTATTGCGGCGTCCAGTATTACAGCCCTTTCTTTCCCTTTTTCTTTCTCTGCATCTATAATTTCTTTTATTCTCTGGATTATACGTGGATGAGTTATAGCGTTTAGCTTATCCAATTTTTCCTTATCCGCAAACACTATATTCCCAAGTTTTTTTCTATCTATCTCTCCATCAGGTAGAAGTATGTCATTTCCATAGTAATCGATAATTTCTTTCCATGCCTCACTCCCTTTTTTAATGATCTCTCTTGAAATTTCATCTGCATCTATTACGTAAGCTCCCATTTCCCTTAATATATTTGAAACAGTGCTCTTTCCGCTGGCAATTCCCCCTGTTAACCCTATCACCTTCATTTTACAACCCATTCCCTTCATTACACTTTTAGGTACAAAAGCAATAAGTGGTTTAGCAACTCACTTGGCATCATACCAATTATTGCCATATTTTATTTCGGCTATCAGCGGTACCTTCAAGTTGACTGCATTCTCCATTTCCCACCTTACAATTTCCTTAATTTCATCCAACTCTTCCTTAAGTACGTCAAATATCAGCTCGTCATGAACCTGCAGTATGAGCTTTGATTTAAAATCTTTTATCTTCTTATGCACATTGACCATAGCTATCTTTATTATGTCAGCAGCGCTACCCTGTATAGGGGTATTCATTGCAATTCGTTCTCCAAACATACGTATATTTCTGTTTTTGGAGGTTATTTCCGGTACATAACGCCTTCTATTCATAATGGTGGTAACATAGCCCAGTTCTTTAGCCTTTTTTACACACTCATCAAGGTATTCCTTTACCTGAGGATATCTCTTGAAATAGCTCCTGATGTATTCAGCGGCCACCTCCCTTGGGATCCGAAGGTCTCTGGCCAGGCCAAAATCACTTATGCCATATACTATTCCAAAGTTCACAGCCTTGGCACTTCTTCTCATCTCGGGCGTAACCTTATCTATAGGTACATTAAATACCTCTGAAGCGGTCCTTGTATGAATGTCTTCACCAGCGATAAAGGAACCTATGAGGTTTTCATCACTCGATAGATGTGCAAGTACCCTTAGCTCTATCTGAGAGTAATCTGCGGAGAGAATAACGTGTTTGTCATCTGATGGTATAAATACTTTTCGTATCTGTCTTCCAATATCTGTTCTAATTGGTATATTTTGTAGGTTTGGCTCAGTGCTGCTTATTCTTCCCGTTGCAGTTACAGTTTGATTGAAACTGGTATGGATTTTAGCGCTCTTTTCAGTAAGTTTTATAAATCCATCAATATAAGTGGATTTTAATTTGGATATCTGCCTGTACTCCAGTATTTTTGCCACGATATCATGCTGAGGTGCCAGCTCTTCCAGGACTTCAGCATCTGTAGAATAGCCCGTCTTAGTCTTTTTTATAACCGGCAGGCCAAGTTTTTCAAATAAAATATGGGAGAGCTGTTTTGGCGAATTGATATTAAATTCTTCTCCTGCAAGATTATAAATCTCCTTTGTTATACTGGTGAGTTGTTCAGTAAATTCACTGTCTAACCTCAAAAGCTCATTCCTATCGATATTAAAGCCAGTACATTCCATATCAGCCAGTACCATGACAAGAGGCATTTCTATATCATTAAACAGCCTGTCCATAGAGAGTTCATCAAGTTTTTCCCGCATAAGGGGCTCTGACTGACCTATGACCTCTGCTTCTTCTCCGAGGAGCTGATTTAACATTTCTTCTTCAACATTGTGGAAATCCGTCCTGTTTCTTCCCTTGCCAAATATCGAGTCATCCAGTATATCCCTGTTAAGAAAGTCCTTTGCAATCTGTCGTATGATATATTCGGATTCTGTTGCATTGATAAGATATGCGGCAATAGCCGAATCGAAACTTATGTTTGCAGGTTTATACCCCTCGCTTATTGCAAAATTTAGAAGTCTTTTTATGTTATGTCCAGACTTCTTTATGTTCTCGTTAGACAGAAGTTTATAAAGTGCATATTTCATGCTGTCATCAAGTCTATAAAGGGGTAAAAAAACAGTACCCTTTTCTTGACTGCTAAGAGAGGTCATGGCCAGGCCATCCTCATGAACCTTGAAACTTATAGCTATCCTTTCAACACCACTGATGTACTCATTGAAATCATCAACGTTGTCGATGACCCTGTAGACAACCCTGTCCACGTTCGGTGCAGTATCATCCTTGGAAACCTTGTCTAATAATGATTTAAACTCCAACTCTTCAAAGATAGCTCTAACTCTTTTTTTATCCGGTTCTTTAACAGTATATTCCTCTATGTCAAACTCTATCGGCATATCCCTGATTATGGTAGAAAGTCTTTTACTCAGCAGTGCCTTGTCCACATTGTTTGCAATTGCTTCTCTAACCCTCTTATTTTTTATCCTATCTACATTTTTAATAATTTCGTTGACCGATCCGTACTCCTTTATAAGTTCAAGCGCTGTCTTCTCACCAATACCTGGTACCCCGGGAATATTGTCGGACTTATCGCCCATCAGCCCTTTCAGGTCAATAAACTCACTGGGTGTTATACCATATCTATCTCTAAAGATATCATAGTCATATACCTCCACATCAGTCATGCCTTTTTTGTTTAATATAACCCTGGTCTCTTTAGAAACCAGTTGCAGTGAATCCCTATCGCCTGTTACTATGTAAGTCTCAAGTCCATTCTTCTCTGCTTGCTTTGATACTGTACCAAGTATATCATCGGCTTCAAACCCAGGCACTTCTATAATCTTTATATTTAAAGCAGATAATATATCGCGCAAAATGGGTATTTGACAAGATAACTCATCCGGCATCTTTTCTCTTGTGGCCTTATATGCATCATATTCCTTATGTCGGAACGTTGGTGCTTTCACATCAAAGGCCACTGCTATATAATCGGGTTTATAGTCATCCATCACCTTAAAAAGCATCATCATAAAACCATAGACAGCGTTTGTTCTCGTACCCTTACTGTTCATAAGCGGGGGAAGGGCAAAAAAAGCCCGGTAGAGCACACTGCTTCCGTCAATTAGCATTAATTTTTTCAACTTCTTCCACCACCCAAAAATGTTATTATAGTTATTATACTATAAAAATAAGCGGTCAATACCGCTTAATTTGTATAATACCATATCTTGAATCTATTTCATAGTCAAATTTAAAGATTTCCGATAGTTCTTTAATCCCCATATATGATATACCATTTAAAATCACTGGAGATACCGGCTGGTCATTAATGCTAACGACACTTGTCGCCTTATCCCATTTTACCTCATGTCCAAACAACTCACCAATAACCCTAAGAGGTAGTTTTATATCCCGACTATCGTAGTTTGTATACTGCACCGGTGAAACATACATCCCATCTATATAGACCATATCATTTTTAATATCTATCCTTTGCGCCTTCTGTTCTATCTCATAGGACAGTTCAAAAATATCAAGTAATTGTATAAGATTTATATATATACTCTCTTTATTCATATATTCTATATCATGCCCGTTTATGGACATGATACCGGTGTCTAAATTCAACAGATAGTCTATCCCAAATATACTTTTCAGGGACTTTGCAGATATATATAGTTTGCCATTATCATCCAGGATGTCAGATGAAAGCAGCTTATCACCTTTAGTTAAGACCCAATCACATGAATAAAAAGCTGCCTCCTTTTTATAATTGTTGAATATATATTTGAATTTCTCATCCTCTATGGCCAGGCCCATTTCCATAAGTTTCGCTTTTATCTCTTCCTCCGTATTTACCCCTCGGCCATAAATATCCGGATACACCTCCAAAACCTTATTTGTGCCATCACTCAGTTCAAACATGGTATGATAGGTTATTATGACAGGAATCCCCACTTCAACCATCTCATAAAGCTCATCAACATCGCTGTTATACATGCGGACACAACCTAATGAAGCCATGGTTCCTATAGACCCTGGATTATTATTTCCATGTATCCCATAGCCGGGATAAAAGTTAATCCACCGATTACCTAAAGGGTTATTTTTCCCCGGTGGAACAGGTTTACCACCATTAGGGGGATACCATACTGGATTTTTAATCTTCGTTCTGACGTTATAAGTCCCATCAGGTGTATTGGTCAAAGTCTTGCCTATGGCTACTGGATAATCCTTATACACATTTTGTCCTTCAAAATGCAGTGTGAAACTTGGCAGATTTATAGTTATACTGTCACCAGGGGCAGTGATTCCTTCTGTATGTATGTAAAATAAGATCAATATAGCCAGAAAAATAAACAATAGTTTTTTCATGGTAATGTCCCCTCTTAATAAGCATTTTTTATATACTTATTAAAAGGAGACTGCTGTTATGATTTATTAAATAAATTTTAACCAAAGTTTAACCTCTTGATATAATGCTCGTAAGCATTTTTTACTTCATCGATATTATCTCCGCAAAATTTATCAAGAAAGGCTACTGCTATCTCCCATGCCACAACAGCCTTAAGAACCACTGAAGCTGCAGGCACTGCGCATACATCACTCCTCTCCACATGAGCTTTTGCAGACATTTTTGATCGTATGTCAACACTATTTAAAGGCTTTAAAAGGGTTGGTATTGGCTTTAATGCGCATCTTACGATTATATCCTCACCATTGGATATGCCTCCCTCTATGCCACCAGCATTATTGGTTTTTCTATAAAATCCATTCTCACTGTAAAAAATCTCATCATGGACCTCACTTCCATATCGCTCTGCAGTCTTGAAACCCATCCCGATTTCAACACCTTTAACAGATTGCACGCTCATGCAGGCAGCTGCAAGACGTGTATCTAACCTCTTATCCCATGTTGTATGACTTCCTATCCCTGCGGGTACCCTCTCAACTATAATTTCTACTATCCCCCCTACTGTGTCGCCCATTGCCTTGGCCTTATCAATCTCAGCTCTCATTTTCTCTTCTGCCTCTTTGTCTCCACATCTTAATAGAGAATTTTCTACATTTATCCAGAAAGACTTGTCTTTTCCATTTGGTTTAGAAACTATACCCCCTATGCTACAAACATGAGACTTAACCTCTATATCAAATTGTCTTAAAAACTCCATTGCTATACCACCTATTGCAGTCCTGATGACTGTTTGTCGTGCGCTTGCTCTTTCTAATATGTTTCTTGCATCATTAAAGCCAAATTTCAATATGCCTGGTAGATCTGCATGGCCAGGCCTTGGTACTGTAACCCCTCCTTTCCCCTTTATCCCATCTATAGGAGACATAAAATCTTTCCAGTTCTCATAATCTCTATTTTCTATCATCAGTCCAATAGGTCCACCTGTGGTCATCCTGCCTCTTAATCCAGAAAGTATGATGGCTTCATCATTTTCTATCTCCATCCTCCCGCCTCTTCCATACACACGCTGTCTCTCCTTTAATAGCCTGTTAATGTTCTCCATCTCTATCTCTACGCCTGCAGGTATTCCATCAATGATGCCAACATAACATCTGCCATGAGATTCTCCTGCATCCAAAAATCTGAGCATAGTGAAATACCTCCAAAAAACACCTTGAAAAATAATATTATTTATGTTATTATAGCTACGTAACGTGCCGAAGTGGTGGAATTGGCAGACGCGCCGGACTCAAAATCCGGTAGGGCTTACACCCTGTGCGGGTTCGACTCCCGCCTTCGGCACCATTTTTATATCTTTATAAGTTGTTCCATATCAAGTACAAATATGGTTGCCCCTCCAATGGTCACTTCCATGGGGTATGATAGATACACCTCACCAGCTCCACCCATAATTGGCGGTGTTATAAGTTGCTTTCTGCTTTTACAGATGCTCTCGATGCAGCTTATGGCCTCTTTAAGACGCTCATCTTCCAATCCTATAATTAAGGTCGTATTGCCTGCCCTTAAAAAACCTCCAGTGGTAGCAAGCTTTGTAAACTGAAAACCTGATTTAGTAAGCTTCTGCATCAACTCACCTGCATCTTCATCCTGTACAATTGCTATTAATAGTTTCATCTGTCACCCCTCCTTATCATTCTATACCAAAATTATACTTAAAAAATGAATATATTACCAGCAATTTAAACTAAATTTAACTTTTTTAATGATGATTTATCCTTTACAATATATACGTAAACATTATAAGGAGGATACAGATGTGAAGAAAACAAAAATAACAGGCATATTAATGGTAATATTGTTCTCACTTATCTTGGCAGTACTTTTCTTATTAAAAGGATATTCAAAAACCGGCGCTTATGAAAACAATCTTCCCTCCTATCAGGAGCTTGTTGACGAAAAGTTGGTTATTCATAAGGCAGACAGGGATGAAGCTTTAAAAAAGCTTAATGAATGGAAAGAAAATGATAAAATTTTAAGAGAAAAACTGAAAGAATACTATGTTCCTCTCCCTAAAGAAGAGACACCAAAACCCAATCCGCCTATAGTTAAGGGGATCTATGTTACGGGGGATATAGCTGGAAGCAAAAAAAATATAGAACATCTGGTTGACCTGTTAGATAACTCTGAGCTCAACACAATGGTTATTGATGTAAAGGATGACAATGGTCTTATGACCTATAAAAGCAACATACAGATTGTAAATGACGTGGACGCAAACAGATATGTACGTATAAATGATATCCAATCATTCATAAAAAACCTTCAGGAACATAATATTTATCCAATAGCCCGAATAGTTACTTTTAAAGACCGTAACCTATCAGAACACCGTCCGGATTTATCCATACAGAAGAAATCCGGAGGAATATGGCGTGATAGAAAGGGTGTATCATGGGTCAACCCTTATGACAAACGGGTCTGGGACTATAACATAGCTATAGCTAAAGAGGCGGCACTAAATGGCTTTAAAGAGATACAATTTGACTATGTCCGCTTTCCAGAAAATGGTACAATGGTGGATGCTGAGGCTTTCTTCCCAGGGCAGGATGGCAAACCAAAGGAAGACTGCATAGCCGAATTTCTATCCTACGCCAAAGAACAGCTCAAAGCATATAACGTCGTCATCTCAGCAGATGTCTTCGGACTGACCACAAGTGTTGAGGACGACATGAATATAGGGCAAAAATGGGAAAAGATATCACCTGCAGTAGATTATATAAGTCCAATGATATATCCCTCCCATTATTACTCAGGTAATTATGGATTTGACAACCCTAATGCACATCCCTATGAGGTCATCGATAGGGCAATAAAGGATGCTATTAAAAAGAACGAAAAGCTACAGAAAAAAGCTATCATACGTCCGTGGATACAGGACTTCACTCTCGGTAAGCCAAAATATACCGGTGAGGATGTATTAAAGCAGATAAAAGCATTAAAAGACAATGGAATAGAGAATTATATGCTATGGAATGCCGGTAATAAATACTCAGAAGATGTGTTCAGAAAATAATAGATACTTAGTATCTCCGACACTGGTATTTTATGACTTAATCTGTTAAGAAATTTTAGTCTTATACCCACTGTCCAACTGTATTTGTCCTAATATATTATAACATAATTGGCCTTTATGGGGGCTGAACCTTTTGATACAATGTTATAGTTGCAATATTGTTTTTTTCTATCTTTTTTAGATTGTGGTTCACACGTGCAGGTTCCCATCACTATATGCCAGCCGCATAAAAACAAAGCCACCTTCATGGTGGCTTTAGCTTTACCAGGCCTACTTCTCCTCACCCTCGAGAACAATACAGTCTACAGGGCATACGCTGACACATGTCGCATCTTCAGTGCATTTTGCTGGATCTATAACATACACAAAATCCTCAGTAGCTGAAATGGCATTTTCCGGGCACTCTGATTCGCAGGCACCACATCCAATGCACTCTTCAGCAATAATCTTATATGCCATTTTTTCACCCCCTCGCATAATGAAAAACTTCAACTATATTTTAACACAATTTTTCTCTTTGAAAAGGGCTAATTAAAAATTTTATCCAAAGTTGCATCTTTAGAATTTGTTATAATATATTATGATATATTTCGAGGAGGATGATAATATTGATTGACTACCACATACATACGCAATTTTCAAAGGATTCTAAACTAACTATGGAAGATATTTGCATAAAGGCAATTGAACTGGGGCTAAAAGAAATTTGTTTTACAGACCATTGGGATTTAAACCCCAATGGTGAATCATTTGACTTCAACCTTGACTATCTGAACTATACCAGTGAATATCTTAGATGCTCAGATAAATACGGAGATAAAATAAAGATAAAAAAGGGACTAGAAATAGGCCTCCAATCCCATTTACTCAAAAAGATAGATGCATTGCTCAAAGATAAAACCTTTGATTTTATCCTTGGATCTATACACTATGTCAATAAGACAGATCTCCTCAAAGATGATTTTTATAAGAATAAGGAGAAAAAAGACGCTTTTAATGAGTATCTGCAAGAGGTATATATCTGCATATCTGAATTCGATAATTTTGATTGTTTGGGACACTTGGATGTAATAAGGAGATACTGTCCATATGTCGACAAAAGTTTGAATTATATAGATTATCACGAAATATTAGATAATATATTGACTTTACTCATTAAAAAAGGAAAAGGCCTTGAAGCAAATATATCGGCAAAAAGATATAACCTTGGTAATATCCTTCCTTCAGAGGAAATACTTAAAAGGTATAAAGATTTAGGTGGGAAGATAGTTACCTTGGGGTCTGATTCACATCTACCAGAACATTTTACAATTACCAGAAAGAAATACATTGATATTTTAAAAGAAATTGGCTTTATGAACATTGCCTCCTATGAAAACAGGAACCCCTATTTTATACCTGTAGACGAGCTCGAATAACACTAAGCTCGTCTTCAAATATATTATCCCATTTATATCTCTTTGCATATTCAATGCCATTACTCATCATTTCCTGCCTCTTTATAGCATTCATACCAAGAAGCTGCAATATTGCATCCTTTATTTGCTCTTTTCCATAATCTATAAGTATTCCAGAACCTGATTCATTTATTATCCGCTCCATGTCACCACATTTAGTTGCTATCACTAGGAGTCCAGAAGCCATATACTCAATAAGTTTTATCGGAAAGCTGTATCTTACTAATTCTGTGGGTTTCAGCAAACAAAGACCTATTAACGACCTTGAATATATATCAAGCAGTTTTTTGTGAGATATTTTCCCCTTTATAAAGGCCCTATCTGCTATTTTAAGCCTGTT
The DNA here is from genome assembly GCF_008274215.1 of Calorimonas adulescens. NCBI lineage: Bacteria > Bacillati > Bacillota > Clostridia > Thermoanaerobacterales > Thermoanaerobacteraceae > Calorimonas > Calorimonas adulescens. The sequence continues at coordinate 47,699 of NZ_VTPS01000007.1, forward strand.
TATCATGTTATTATATTCCTTTGTCATTTTCCCGTCTCCATATATCAACAGCCTGCTCCTCGTTTCAACAGTGGTAATCTCACTATATGCTCTTATAACCAAGTCAAGACCTGACCATTCATCAATGGTACCAGCATACAAAATGATATTTTCTTTTAAATCAGTTGTTTTATTTATTTTCTCAATCCCATTAGGGCTAAGGTATATCTTATTTTTATCAATATAGGAGCTTCTAAGTTCTTTTAATGTATTACTCACTGAAAATATGACATCAGCTTTTGTCATGCATCGATTTTCCATACTCCTTACGATCTCATAGATATAGTCATATTCGAAAAAAGCCGGAAAATAGTCAATATCTTCATAAACATACAATCTTGCCTGGCCTCTATCCTTAAGCCGTATTCCCAGAAGCCCTGCCCACGGCCCCTCACATATGACAACGTCATAATAGCTGTTAGGTTCTAACCTATCATATAGAAAATTTTCATTGAAAAGGTCTATAAAGCGGCATTCTACAGCAATGTTTATATAATCACCACAATTCTTTATCTTTCTTTTCCCAACCTTTTGGCCGTATTTTATAGATAATACATGGAGAGACCCATTTCCTCTCAAATATTCAACAAGATAATGCGGTCTTTGTTTTAAGGACCTCTCCATATCGATAAAAGTAACTAACAGATATCTCATAAAAAAGCAACCAGCAACATTTCAGTCGCTGGTCTTATTTATTTTAAAGACAGTATGGGCTGTAAGGGCCATAGGGTGGGCAGATTTCAAATATCTGCGGTGGGAAAAATTCCGGGAACGGGGCAGTCATAAACTGTTCGCAAACGTTGGTCGGAAATTCCTCACACTCCGGCGGTGTAGGACAGAATCCATAGGCCGGTATCAAAAGCTGCACTGTAATAGCCGATTTGATTATAACAAATACACCAATGATCACATCTATCGTATTGATTGGATTTACTCTGCCAAATAGACATTCCGCCATAGCTTCAAACCTTATATTAGCAGGGCTTGGTTGAGGTACATACAGTACCACATCCTTGTCAAATGTTGTGGTTACAGGTATAAGTTGTGTAGTATTTGTAACAGTATTACTTAAAACCACATTAAAGGATACCTGAAATGTCCCCATCACTCTGGAAAAACCGTCCCTGTCAGGTATTGGAGTTACAGAAAAACCTGCCGGCACAGTAATGACAAAATCTCGACAACCTCCAAATTCAATGGGTGTCGATATTGTTGGAATAAAAGGTATGGCAGGAATTGTATCAATACATACTCTCTGTGAACATGCATCATATACCTTATCGGTTATAATACAAGCAATTTCAGTAGGATCCGGCACCTGACCCGGTTCTACAGGACCAGGGACAATCTGAAACTGACCAACCTGTTTTTTTGAAAAGGCCATACTCCAAAACCTCCTTTTCTGTTACTTCTACTCTAATATACGTATTACAAGCGTGATATGTTACAAAATAAGCTACAGGTTCAATTAATAATTCCATAAGCATATACATTTAATGAAAGGTGATGATGTAAAATGCTAAAACATAAAAATTCTTATGTAATAGAGGATGCAAACAACTGCTGCTGGTATTTTTATTTTGAATCGGATGAGGGAATCAATTATATTGTCAAGTCGGCAGAAGAAAAAAATCCACAGTCTGAAAACCTCATAAGCACCAGTATCGATGAATTTTCTGTAGATATTGACAAAGATTTTATATATCTCATATACTGTGATATTGACAATGAACTCAACATGATGACATGGAACGGAAGAGTATGGTCTAAAAATAAACTTATTAAAAATCCTGTGGATGGCATTATATTTAATCCAGGCATTCTCACAAGCAATGGCCTGATTCATATATTTTATGAAATAAGCAGCAAAAAGGATAACTTCTACTACCTTGTCCATCATTTCTGGAATAAAAGCAGGTGGTCGTCTTATACCATAGCCAAATCCAATAGTAAAATATTTTATTTTGTAACCAAAGGCCCATCAGGTTTATATTGTGTATATATTGAAAATGGCCAGTTGCTATACACGGTCTATAATTATTTATCAAATGGCTGGACAAAGCCCACTGCTATCTGCAACATTAAAGATACAGAAAATCCGTACATATATGCATATGTCAATACATCAAACAATAGTGTAAATATAATTTACTCCGATAATGACAAACTCTGTTATATCAGGAGAACAGCAGGGAGCTGGCTTGCTAATAGTGAAAATACCAAAATATTGTTCTCAGACAATGCACAGTTCCCTGCTGTATTCAATATAAGCGGAAATCTGTGGGCTATGTGGTATTCAAAAAAATTCCTTTATGCCTGCATTTCGGCCGACTCTGGCGATACATGGTCAGAACCTTTTAAGATACCTTCTGAAGCAGACGTATTGTCCACCTGTATCTTTATTTCACTTACAAAGCCCGGGCTAATGCGTGTTCGCGCCTTTAATTATGCCAAGAATCCATATCATTTAATTTTGATTGATGATATCTTCAACCCTTATAGTTCAGGTTTTAGTTACTTTACCATTTCTATAAATCAAATACAACAATACATCAGCCATTTAAATAAAGCTCTCCAGAGTGAAAAAAATAAAAATGCTGAATTGGTTAAAAATATGCAAAAAATGGAATTATATTATAAAGACCTTAATGCTCACTATAATTTGTTAAAGAGCAGCTATGGAAACCTGCTCAAGACTGTAGATGAACTGAAGCGTGAATATGAAACCCTAAAAAAAGAAAATATGACCCTAAAGGAAGAAGTAGAGAAGGCAAATTGTGGATTAATTAAAAAAATCTTTCCATGGGGCAGGTCATAAAATTCTTTGATATGAGTCTTTACCAAACATCTCCACCTTTTTATATATACCATGAATTTTAATGTTATATAATTTTAACATCTTTTTAACAGTCTCAAAGCAAGTTTCGTCAAAATAGTATGAATATGCGCAGGTTTGAACTATGCCCCTCGGAGTAGGGGTTCTTATAAGACTACACCCTGATGTTTGTGCTCTGGTCTGTAGTAGCTGTGCCTGCTGAGGTGAATAGACTATTACAAGGTACATATTTAATCCCCTCCTATGTCTATTTTATTAATAAAATTAACCAATGTTACAAAGATGTTGCCAGTGTATCCATAACTTACTTAAAGGTTTTGTTAAATTTGTATAGAATATAGAATACATAACAATATAAGGAGGGGTAACATAATGAAGGGGAAATTTCTTGCAACTACCTTATGTATTACTGGTCTAGCAATTATTGTGCTTCCTACCAGCCATTCTGACGCCAGCTGGGCAACTCAGTATTTAAAAAACAATGGATACGGAGCAATACCTCAATCAAAAAGTTTTGATGCTTATCAACCTTTAAAAGACTTTGTTTCAACTACTACTAATGTATGTTACTCGTATTATTACAGGCAGTATCGCAATACCAAACTTGCAAGCGAGCCCACACCTATTACTGTCCCTGCAGACTCAGAAACCAAGGATAATGAAGATGTCAACGGTGTTAATTATAACATATCGCAGGATGAGGAATATATGCTCCAACTCATAAACAGTGAGAGAGAAAAATTGGGAATCGAAAAATTGACGATGGATGCATCATTGGCAAAGCTCGCAAGGATTAAATCTGAGGACATGGCACAAAACAATTATTTTAACCATCAGTCCCCAACATATGGTAGCCTTTCTGAAATGCTGAATAGCAATGGGATAAGCTATCAGATGGCTGCAGAAAATATTGCAAAGAATTCTTCTGTGTATAAGGCACATATGTCATTAATGGCTTCTGAAGGGCATAAAGCCAATATATTAAATCCAAGTTATAATAAGGTGGGCATTGGTATAGTAAAAGATGGTAGTACATATATATTTACGCAGATATTTATAAAAGACTAAAGAGAAGGGATATTCTCCCTTCTCTTTCAAGCGTTGTGATAGAAAGCACTGTATGCCTTATGGGCCATGTATACATCTGCTTTTGAAGATAACTCATAGGGTGAATGCATACTTAGTAAGGCAACGCCACAATCGACAACCTCCATTCCATAGCTCGCTACAAACTGTGCTATTGTCCCCCCACCACCAACGTCCACCTTTCCAAGTTCACCAGCTTGCCATACTACACCACTGGAATTAAATATTGCCCTTATAGCACCTACAAACTCTGCATTGGCATCATTAGAGCCACTTTTGCCTCTTGACCCTGTATATTTAGTAAGTACAACACCTTTTCCAAGGAATGGGGTATTGGTTTTGTCATAAGCATCAGCATATAATGGATCATAAGCTACATTTACATCGGCAGACAGAAGTTTAGAATTGGCCAGTGCTCGTCTTACATATATTTCTCCTGTGTTGCCTGTTAACACCAGAAGTTCTGCCACTGTGTTTTCCATAAAATGTGATTGCAGCCCGGTATTACCCATGCTGCCAACCTCCTCCTTGTCAGCAAATACCGCAAGGCATGTATGCATTGGATTTTCAACACTTAAAATCGCAGTAAGGGCTGTATAAGCAGATACCCTGTCATCCTGGCCATATCCACCTATCATGGACCTGTCAAGGCCAATATCTCTTACCTTAAGTGCTGGCACTATCTCTATCTCTGCACTTATAAGGTCTTCCTCCATGATGCCGTACTTTTCCTTGAGCATCTTTAGTATATTCAACTTTACCCTTTGCTCAGTCTCTTTGTCAGGATACGGTATACTTCCAACAAGCACATCGAGACCCTCGCCAGTAATAACTTCCGCCGCCTTCTTTTCCATTTGATCCTTGCTAAGATGTGGTAAAAGATCGGATATGTACAAGACGGGGTCATTTTCATTTTCGCCTATACTTATATTAACCTTCTGACCATCATTTTTGATTACAACACCATGCATGGCAAGCGGGATAGCAACCCACTGATACTTTTTGATCCCACCGTAATAATGGGTGTTAAAAAGGGCCAGGCCACCTTCCTCATACACCGGTGTAGGCTTTAAATCTATCCTTGGGGCATCTATATGTGCTGCTACAATATTCATACCCTTTTCTATCAGCGTGTTCCCAATAACAGCAAGAATTACTGATTTATCTTTGTTATTTACATAAACCTTACTGCCAGGTATGAGTCTTAAATTTCTGTCTATAGCTTCATCCAATGAGATAAATCCGTTTTTGATTGCCTGAGATATAATAAACTGAGTGCTCTCCCTTTCCGTTTTACAATTGTTTAAAAAATACTTATAACCCTCACAGTAGTCATAGATCTGCTCCTTCTCTGCTTCGTCTACCCTCTCCCATACAGTGCTATCTTTCAGCATTAATTCATCTTTTAATTTTTTGCTTTCTTCCATTTGTTATCATCCTCCATGTTAACTTAAATTATTTTTTATTGCATACAGCACAGCCTGAGTCCTGTCCTGAACACCAAGCTTTTTAAAAATGCTGTATAAATGATTTTTGACAGTCTTTTCGCTTATAAGCAACTTTTGAGCAATCTCTTTATTAGTAAGCCCTTGAGTAAGCAAGTTCAGAACCTCAACCTCTCTGGTTGAAAGTTCGCACACATCATCATTGCATGTACATATATCATATACATCAGGATATGTGTAGGTACCTCCTTCATGTACGGTCCTTATAGCATCGATAAGTATGCTACTGTCAGCATCCTTTAATATATATCCACCTGGTTTCAATTTCATGGCCTCATTCATATAGGCACGGTCATCATGTATAGTCAAAAAAATTATCTTGCTGCACGGTACCTCCTTTTTTATGGTTTTTGCTGCTTCAATCCCATTAATTCCCGGCATAGAAATATCCATAAATATAATATCCGGCATATATCTTATGGCATTGTCTATAGCCTCCTGGCCATTTCCTGCCATAGCTATGACCTCAAGGTCGTCCTCCATCTCTATCAATTTTTTTAGTCCTTCCCTCAACATGGTGTGATCATCAACTATCATTATCTTAGTTTTCTCCATTTTTAAACTCTCCATCATATAAAGGTATGTTTATACTTATTTTCGTACCATTTGAAGAACTGTTTATATCACATCTGCCCTGCAAAAGAGCAACCCGTTCCCTTATCCCCAGAAGTCCATAATGGCCCTTAATGGGATTATTTACTATATCCGTATCAAAACCAACCCCATCATCCTCAATTACAAGTGAAACTCCACTGCTTGTAAACTCACACCGTACACAAGCGTTTTTTGCCCTTGAGTGTTTTTTTATATTACTCAGGCATTCCTGAGCAATACGAAAAAGCGCTATTTCTATTTCATCGTCCAGTCTTGTCTCTATACCAAAGACCATCATCTCCGTATTAATGCCGGTCTCCATTTCGAAATCGGAAATATATGTCTTCAGGGCTGAGATAAACCCCAATTCACTCAATCCATGGGGCTTCAGCTCATAAATAATCCCACGCAGGTCTTTGATACACTGTTTTATAGCCTTTTTTAACCCTTCAAGCTCTTCCAAGGCCTGGCCAATGTCCTTATTTATCAACCTCTGACATATCTCTACCTTATAGAGCAGGTTAGCAATGTCTTGAACAGGCCCGTCATGAAGATCCCGCTCCATCTTCTGCCTCTCATCTTCCTGCGCTCTTAAAACATGAAAGATAAGTTCCTCTCTGTTTTGAAAATTGACAAGTTGAGTATTAATATTATTCAATGAGTCTCTCAAGAACTTAAAGGCAATATCTACATTCTTATACAGGTGTCTTGCTCTCTCTAAAAGCTCATCCTGCTTTTTTAATCTTCTTTCAAGTTCATTTCTATTCTCTATTAGAATTTTTTCCTCCTGTTTTTTCATCATCAGTTTGATCTGAATATCCTTTGCCTCATCATAAGCATTTTTTATATCTTCTTCACCATATCTGTTGAAGTCCTTGCTGATGACCATGAGTCTGTATCTTGCCGAACGATCCCTCTTCTCCAGTTCTTCCACTTCATCAATAATTGTATTGACCCTTACTTTTATTGACTCCAACTCATTTTTAATATCGTTCAGCTCTTTTTCTGCATTGTCCACAATAGAAATAATATCCTCTTTACTCTCTTCCAGAGACCTTAAAACCCTATCTACAATGACTTCAATTTTTTTACTGCTATCGCTCATAATCATTACCTCAAAACCTGCAAGTATAAAGAGGGGTATAATAAAATCCTGCCCCTTTGTTTTCACTGAGCATTAACGAAATCTCGCTTACTACAATTTTACTCAGATTCAATCTGAAAGATGGGCCATCAAGAGAACTTAAAATTCTTACATCCCTGGCAATGGTTATGTGTGGTTTAAAACCCTTCTTGTCTGAGGGAAAGCCCGAATCTTTAAAAGTTTTTTCAATATTGTTATGAAGAAACATAATTTCTTCTATGCCGCCATTTAGGCCAATCCAGACAACCTTCATATCCCCTTGGGTACCAAAATATCCCAAACCATCAAATTCAATTTCAAAGGGAAGCATGTCCGCACATACCTGCTTAATAGCCGCACATGCTGATTCCTTTTGAATCCTGTCAATTTCACCCAAAAATTTTAGTGTAAGATGAAAGTTCCCCGGCCTGGTCCATCTGGCACTCTTCACATGTGGTTTCAGCGAGTCCTGAACGCCTTTGATTTCCTCCTTTATATACTCAGGAAAATTAATGGCCACAAATGCCCTCAAACTCACCACCTCAACTTAATTCTAATATTTTCTATTATTAATTTCAATAAGAATTGACGTGATGGAATATGTTGAGATAATAAATTATTACTTTACTTTTATTTCTGGAGGTATTATAGGACTGGGGTATGGAAGCGTTGTCGGCACATTTTCATCGTTTACATCGATATAGCTCTGAGGCACATCACCTACTATAATCATCTCGGCAATGGGCACATTGTTTAAAACATCTACACTGTCGCTTATAAAAGGTGCCACAACCTGCATCCTGACATTTACGATAAGCTCCAGCATATACCTTGTCTGATTAATTCCTGCCTTATCAAATGTAGTACGATAACTCACGCTTGTACTTCCTACAGAATATAACTTGAGCCTAATCTTTGGACCAAGATTAGCAAACAGCTGACTGTTAAAGATAGAACCGAGATATATATAGCTATCAATAGTACCCAATGCATTTAGTCTATTCTGCAAAATATTGACTGTATTTGAGACAAGGTTGTTTATCTTCACTGTGTTTGGCTCCACCATGGCTACCTTCTTGTTATTATCGGTTATCACGTAAAACAGGTCTTTATATCCATCATAACCCAGTGCCTCTTTAGCTGCTGTGTTAATTATATCGGTAGCTATAGTCCTTGCCTTTGCCTGGCCAATAGCAACGACAGTAGGCCTTATCTGCTCTTCAATAAACAAAAAAGCAGCGGAAAGCAGCACAATAGTGAACAAAAAATACAGCAGAGGCCGGTTAACCCTTATCCTGCTGCCAGCTTTCCTATAACGATGAACTCTATGTATCCTGAACCCCATTCGCCTTTTCATAGATACAATCCCCCCACATATTTTATGATGGAGGGATTTTTTATGTTACTTTACTATTAACCTTGCAAATCTTCTCTTGCCAACCTGAATGACGTCCCCATTATTGACCTTTATATCCTCTTCAATACTTGTAATCCTCTCTCCATTCAATCTTACAGCACCCTGTTCTATCATTCTCTTAGCCTCATTGTTTGTAGGGGTAAGGCCTACAACAGTCAAAAGCTTAGGCAGCCATACCTTCCCATCATTAAATATCTCAGAATCAACCATTATTTCCTCTATGTCTTCAGGTATCTCATTTCTCTGAAAAATGGTTTTAAAGTTCTCTTCCGCCTCTAAAGCCTTTTCCCTGCCATAATAGAGTGAAACTATTTCCCTGGCGAGTGCCATTTTGGCATCCCTCGGATTCAATGAACCATCATCCATTTTGGACTTTATCTCTTCTATCTTATCAGGATGGACATCCGTAACCAGATTATAGTATCTGATTATAAGCTCATCAGGTATAGACATAATCTTGCCGTATATATCATTGGGATCCTCATCTATGCCAATGTAGTTTCCCAGGCTCTTACTCATCTTTTTTGTCCCATCTATACCCTCTAAAATAGGCATGAGAATAGCTATCTGACCATTTTCTTTGCCATATTCCCTTTGCAACATTCTCCCCATCAATATGTTAAATTTCTGGTCTGTACCGCCAAACTCAATATCACACCCCAATGCCACAGAATCATAGCCCTGCATAAGCGGGTACATAAATTCATGTATGTATATAGGAATATTAGACTTAAACCTCTTCTCAAAGTCATCCCTTTCCAGCATCCTGGCCACTGTATACTTTGATGACAGGACAAGCACTTCCTCAAATGTCAATTTAGAAAGCCATTCGCTGTTAAATCTTATAATAGTTTTGTTTGGATCCAAAATTTTAAACGCCTGTTCCTGATACGTCCTGGCATTTTCCATTATCTTTTCCCGTGTCATTGGTTTTCTCGTCTCAGACCTTCCTGTAGGGTCCCCTACTAATGACGTAAAATCTCCTATAAGCAGGGTCACCTCATGCCCAAGGTCTTGAAACTGCCTTAACTTGCGTAATATAACAGTATGACCAAGATGAATGTCAGGGGCAGTTGGATCCATCCCAAACTTGATTTTCAATGGCCTTCCATCTTCAATAGATTTTTTCAATCTTTCCCTCAGTTCATCCTCTGAAATTATCTCTGCCACACCTTTTTTTATTATTTTCATTTGTTCTTCCAGATCCAGCATTCTATAACCTCCATGTCTTTTGCTATTTTGTCTTATTTTATCATAAATTAAACAAAATGTTAAACATAAATAGTAAAATGCAGCCATATGGCTGCATTTTACTTAACCCCACTTGCTCTTGTTCATATGAGTCTGAAGCTCAGCCATGATCTTCCTTTGGAACATCAGAGCTGCTTCTTTCTCTTCATTAAATATCTTCACACACGCTGGATCGAGATTATCATCAATCCCTTTCTGAGCCAACTCCACGATCTTTGTCATCATACCATAAAGCTCCATATGGAGGCCATTTGAAAACCTGGACCTGTTTATCAAAGTCTCCTTATCTTCAGCAACCTTTTCAAACTTGTCCTTACCGGCGCCGCATTTAGGGCATACATCTGGTGCTTCTTCACCCTCATAGATCAAACCGCATACTGAACATCTCCACATAGAAATACCTCCTTCATAATTATTATTTTATAAATATTATTTTCTACATAAATCTAAAAAATCCTCCTTGATTTTGTAGTTTATGTAAAAAAGCTTTGTTTATTATTATAGCCACATTATGTTATAATTAAAACAACAAGGTGCTTTCCAAACAAGGAGGGAATCAAATTAATGAATGACGGCAATGAAAAAAGCCACAGGCAGAGAGGGAAGAGTAAAAAACGCTTTAATATATTTCATATAGTCTTAATAAGTATCCTACTTATTATTGTAATAGCAGTAGGAGCCGTAGGGGGATATGTGCTGGCAGCAATACGCAGTGCTCCTCCATTAAATCCTGATGAATTCTTAACACAGAGTCAATCATCCATAGTTTACGCACCTGATCCAAAAAACAGTGGCTCGTACATTCAGGTAGCTAACCTGCACGGAGATCAGAACAGACTCTGGGTTAGCATAAATAAAATCCCTGATAACTTAAAAAACGCATTTATAGCCACAGAAGACGCCAGGTTTTATAAACATCATGGAATAGATTTTATCAGAATAATGGGCGCTTTTGTTGCAAATATTAAAGCCGGTGACATTACACAAGGCGGAAGCACCATTACACAGCAGTTAATTAAGACAGTCATGTTAAGCCCGGAAAAAACACTAAAGCGCAAAATCCAGGAGGCATATCTTGCATACCAGTTGGAGAACGTATATTCAAAAGACCAAATACTGGAGGCATATTTAAATACCATATTTCTGGGCTCACCAAATATTAACGTCAATGGTGTTGAAGCAGCTTCACTTATATATTTTGGAAAGCATGTAGACCAGCTTGACCTGGCAGAATGTGCAGTTATTGCCGGTATAACTAAAAATCCTTCAAGGTATTCTCCTTATGCCAATGAGAAAAACGCCAAAGAAAGGCAGGAACTGGTTTTGAAACTGATGCTTGAGCAGGGATACATTACACAAGATGAATATGAAAAGGCAATAAATGAAAAGCTGGAGTATAAAACTGCTCAATGGGTAACTGATTATGATCACGCATACTTTGTTGATCAGGTTATCAACGACGTTATAAACGACCTACAAAAAAAATACAACTATTCAAGAGATGATGCTGTAAAAAAAGTATATAACGGCGGCTTAAAAATATACAGCACCATGGATATATCAGTTCAAGAAAATATCGAAAAATCCTTTGAAAACAATGATCTTTTTCCACAGACCAAAAAAGATACAAATGGTGCACTTCAGCCACAGGGGGCAATGATTATTATCGATTATCATACCGGGGAGATTAAAGGTATAGTTGGCGGGAGAGGCCATGAAGGGAAAAGATTATTAAACAGAGCCACTCAGTCTAAAAGACAACCTGGTTCTTCAATTAAGCCCCTTACGGTATATACACCTGCCATAGATAATGGTTACACTACCCGTTCACCCATAGACGACACACCGTTTGTTGTACATCAGAAAGGCGGAGACTGGCAGGTACACAATTATGAAAATAACTACTGGGGGCGTATTAGCCTTAGAGAAGCAATACAATATTCCAGAAACATACCGGCCGCCAAGCTGGTTATGGCTCTGGGGGTGGATACATCCGTAAAGTATGCTGAAAGTTTTGGCCTCGATATAGACCCTGAGGATAGATATCCTGCCCCCATGGCATTAGGCGGTCTTACACATGGTGTATCTCCGCTGCAGATGGCCGCTGCTTATGGAGCCTTAGCTAATGGCGGAGTCTATATAACGCCTCATACCTATACAAAGGTGGTTGATAAAGACGGGTCTGTACTTCTGGAAAATAAACCCGACAAACATGTGGTGGTCAGCAAACAGGTGGCATACATCATGACAAGTCTTATGCGCAGTGTTGTATCTGGCGGTACAGGTACAGGTGCTCAAATACCCAATATGCCTGTAGCAGGCAAAACTGGTACAACCAGCAATTACAAAGACGCCTGGTTTGTAGGTTACACACCTTATTACTCTGCTGCGGTATGGATGGGATATGACCAAAACGAGGTATTAAAGGCACCCAACGGCAGATACGTAACAGGCGGCAGTTACCCGGCCAGGCTGTGGAAGGATGTAATGACAAAGGTGCATGAGGGGCTTACATCAAAAGAATTTGATGTGCCTGACGGACTCACGTGGGTTGATGTATGCAAAGATTCCGGAGAATTACCTACTGATCTGTGTGCCAGAGACCCGAGGGGCTCAAGGGTTGTAAGGGATATATTCATAAAAGGAACAGAGCCAAAGGGATACTGCACTGTCCATCAGGTTGCAACCGTTGATGTAACAACAGGCAAACTCGCAACAGAATACTGTCCGCCAGAAGATGTTCAAACGAAAGTGTTTATGAACATACCAGACAGGGATCCTTCATTGAACACAAGGGACAAGGCATATATACTGCCAGAGGAATACTGCGATATCCATGGGCCAGCAACACAGTCGCCATGGCCTGGCCAGTCTGAACCTCCGCAAAATGGTGTAGAAGCACCCGGTAGCGGGCAAACGAACGGTGACACGGAAAATAATACCCCAGGCAGTCCCCAAGAAGAAAATGTTAATGGCAATAATGCTGTCACTGGAGCATTAAACCAGATAAGAAAATTCATTGATAACAATATTGATAACAATAAGGAAAAGAGAGCAGATAAAAATTAAGACAGGGAAATTTCCCTGTCTTAATTTTTACAAGTCATCCTCTCTAATGACCTCAATCCCGTTATATTTCAACAGCCGGGCAGTTATCCCATCTCCATCTATAAGCTCTCCATCAAATTTGCCACTATAGATTTCCCCGCTGCCACAGGAAGGGCTTTTCGATTTCAATACAGCCTTTTTGACACCATATAACATAGCCAGTTTTAATGTCTCCCGTGCACCCTTATTAAACTCTTCAGTAACATCGTTCCCCGCAATGTCAAAAACTCTTGTCTTGCCATCATTTATACAGACTTCGGCAGGATTCCGTGGTGTTTTAAGACCGCCAAGCTGCTCAGGGCACACAGGTATTGCCATACCCTCCATAACCAGTTTCAATATCTTCTCATTTAAGCAGTTTTTACCATCATACCTGCAGTTAAATCCAGCAAGACATGCACTCACCAGTATCCTTTCATTTTTATTCATTACTTTAGTTCCACCACCGTAACGCCATCTCCACCTTCATTTAAGTTACCCAACCTGAATGATGAAACCCTTTTATCTCCCCTGAGAAAATCTCTTATGCCATTTCTGAGCACCCCTGTCCCTTTTCCATGAATAATGTTTACCTGTTTTAACCCTGAAAGATATGCATCATCAAGGTATTTATCAATCACGATAACAGCATCATCTAAATTCATCCCCCTGATATCTATCTGAGGAGAAATGGTGCTTACCTTGTTCAATTTAAGTGCAGCCTGCTTTTGCACTGTTACCTTCTTCTTTGACTCTACCTCCAGGAGGTCTGATTCATCCACAGTAATCTTCATTATCCCTGCCTGTACCTCAACCTTTTCCCCATCGATTCTCAATATTGTGCCCTTTTGACCGATAGACTTAATAAAAATATCCATGCCAGGGATAAGCTTCAAAGGTTTGCCCTTTATCTCCTTTAATACCTCTTCATCTGGGCTCAACCTTTCATTCATTTCTCTTCTTAACCTTTCAATCTCCCTATCTCTCCTGGAACGATCCTCTATCTTATTTAGCTCTCTTAATTCTTTTATTATACGGTTTGCCTCTTTTTTTGTCTCAGAAATCAGTCTGTTTGCTTTATCCTTAGCCTCCTTGATTACCTCTACCCTTTCAAGCTCCAACTTCCTCTTTTCTTCTTCAAGTTCTTCTTTCATTGACTCTATCTCTCTTGTGAGGAGCTCTGCTCTCCTTCTATCCTCCTCTGCCTGAATCCTGTTCCTCTCAAGGTCTACAATCAGGTCCTCCATACTTATCTCCTCAGTAGACAAATATTCCTTTGCCTTTTCAATTATCCCCTTATCAAGCCCCAATCTTTCAGATATTAAAAATGCATTGCTTTTGCCAGGAACTCCTATCATAAGCCTGTATGTAGGCCTAAGTGTGCTTACATCAAACTCAACACTGGCATTTTCCACCCTTTCCATTTTAAGCGCATAGGCTTTGACCTCACTGTAATGCGTTGTGGCTATAACCCTTATACCGTGTTCTCTGAAAAATTCCAGTATACCAATGCCCAGTGCTGCACCTTCTGTGGGGTCTGTCCCTGCTCCAAGCTCATCCAAGAGCACAAGGCTATTTTCTTGTACATTGTCAATTATCCTGACTATATTGGATATATGAGATGAGAATGTACTGAGGGATTGCTCAATACTCTGTTCGTCACCTATATCGGCAAAGATGTTATCAAAAACCGCTACCTCAGAACCGCTCTCTGCAGGAACAAAGAGACCAGAAAGCGCCATGAGTTCAAGAAGCCCTGCAGTCTTTAATGATACGGTCTTACCACCTGTATTTGGCCCTGTTATTACAAGTACATCAAAGTCTCTACCAACTTCAATATCAATTGGTACTACCTTTTCCACAGGTATAAGCGGATGCCTGGCCTTCTTGAGTTTTAATATACCTCTGTCATTAAGTTCAGGCTTTACCGCATTCATCTTCTGGGCGAGGTATGCCCTTGCAAATATGAAATCCAGTTCACCTAATATATAAATATCCTCTTCTATGTCCTCAAGTACCTGCCTCACCCTTTCACTCAAATCTTTTAATATTCTCTCTATTTCATGCCTCTCCTTTAACTCTAACTGCCTTATCTCGTTGTTCATCTCTACTATCGGCATGGGCTCAATATAGAGCGTTGCCCCACTGGCAGATTGGTCATGTATTATACCATTTACAGCCCCTTTAAATTCCTGCTTAACCGGTATGACATATCGTCCTTCCCTGATGGTTATTATAGGATCTTGAAGCATTTTCTGGTATTGGGGAGATGTTATAATCGAATTAAGTTTTTCGCGTATGGAAATATTGAGATTTTTTATTTTCCGCCTTATAGAAAAAAGCTCCTGGCTTGCATTATCATCAATCTCTTCTTCTGAGATAATCTTAGACTCAATATCATCTCTGAGCTCTCTGTGAGGTTTTATCTTGGCCCCGTAATCTGTAATTAACTCACAACCCAAATCATCATTTAATATATAATCCCTCATTATTTCACAGAAATTTAAAATCCTTGATATGTCCAGAAGTTCACCAGGATTGAGCTCAGAGCCTATCCTAAGACTGTTTAATATCCCTCTTATATCCTTCAACTTACCGGTTACCGGAAATCCTTTAAAACCGATAAACCTCAGGGCTTCCTGTGTTTCATTTAGTCTGAGCTTTATCACATTCATATCATGTTCAGGATATAAGGCTCCGGCACGTTCATATCCCATCGCAGTAAAGGTAAGGCCTTTTAACATCTCAATTATCCTGTCATACTCCAAAGCTTTTAGATCTCTTTTGGATATTTTGCATTCCAAATCTAAAGTCAACTCCTTCATAGCTTAAAATTCTTGCTCCTGTCAAAAGCAGTAATAAAATCATTTAATTCTTTTGTCAACTCCTCAATATTTCTCTTTAATCCCTCATTCTCCGACATAAGCCTGGACACAGTTTCGTTCAACCTTTCTATCTCATCTTCTTTTTTCTTGAGCCTGTCAGCAAGATTCAGGGCGGTAAGTACAGCCATGTCTTCCCTGTCCAGCTTCTTATTCATTTTACGTATTTCCGTTATCATATGGTCTACAGTGTTTGCAATTTCTCTCATATACTCTATATCACTGGGACTTTTCATCTTATATGGTTTCCCATTTATCATTACTTCCACGAGATTGGGGTTATCACCCATCATCATCATCTCCCGTACCAAACTGATTCCGCCTTAATTAAGTAAAAAATGCATTGTCTCAGGATGTTGTATAAGTGTTCTGCATCTTGCAATAGAATAGAAAGACAGCAAATAAATATATAACACAATTATATAATAGTTTCGCTATTGTTATCCATTTTCCTTCTTGTATAAAAAATAAAAGAGCAAGGCAAAGCCTCACCCCCTTAAAACACCATTGAAATCTGTCTTTATCCTTTCTATTATCTTAGTCATCACATCATCTATTTCGGTTACAGTAAGCGTCCTGTCAGCAGCCCTGAATGTAATGGAAAATGCCACGCTTTTCTTCCCTTCAGGTATCTGTTTACCTCTATATATATCGAAAAGCGAAATTTCTTCAATTAATTTTCCTCCGCTCTCCATTATTGCTTTTGTCATATCACCCACACTCACTTCCTCAGCAACTATAAATGCAGCATCCCTTTCCACAGATGGGAATTTGGGCAATGGCTTGTAGGTTTTTGTTACATCGGCCTTTTTAAATATAGCATCCATATCCAGTTCCGCCACATATGTTTCCCGGGAAATATCATATCTATCGGCAACCCTGGGGTGCAGCCTTCCTGCAGAGCCAACAACTTCACCATCTATTATGATATTTATGGAAACCCCGGGATGAAGGTAGGGTTCATCAGACCTTGTGTAATTGACACCCTTAACATTCAGGCCCTCAAACATATACTCTATGCACCCTTTGATATCGTAAAAATCTATATTTTCCCCGGATAGTCCGATACATAACTTCTTAACCTGATCAGGAAGCTCTTTTAATTCTTCATCATTCCTGAAATATACAGGGGCAATTTCAAACATAAGTACCCTCTTATATCCCCTTGATATATTTAACTTTAGGGTTTTTATCATGTCTGGAATCAGGGTGGTCCTCATCACACTCTGGTTTTTACCAAGAGAGTTTGATATGGTGACATATTTACGCCTCAGATCCTCCTGTGGCAGGTACAACCTGTCAAGGTCTTCAGGATCGGCAAATGAAAATGTAACAGCCTCATACAGTGAAAATGAAGAAAGAATGTTTTTAGCCCTGAGCTCCAGCGTCTGCTCCAATGTCCTCCTGCCCTGGACCATTCTTTTGCCATCCAGTATGGTTTCAGGTATTCTGTCATACCCGTAAAACCTGGCTATTTCCTCCGCTATATCTGCCTCTCCCTCTATATCGTTGCGAAAATACGGCAGTGCTATATTCAGCATGTCACCATGGATATCAACTTTAAATTCAAGCCTTTCTAAAATTTCCGTTATGGTTCTGACATCAATATTAAGACCGAGTAACCCATTTATCCTGTTTATGTTTACGGTAATTGAATGTCTTTCCGGTAACACGCTGTATACATCTATCATGTTAGAGTAGGGAATACCTGCCCCCTGCTCACTTATGAGAACAGCGCACCTGTTTGCAGCTAAAGGTGCTATCTCCAAGGCCAGGCCCTTTTCAAACCTGGAAGAGGCTTCAGAACGCATCCCTAATGCTTTAGAGGTACGTCTGATATTACTTCCCAAAAAGTTTGCAGATTCAATAAATACCCTCTTTGTATCTGCTGTTATCTCAGTATTCAATCCACCCATCACACCGGCTATCCCTATGGGCCCTTTTGAATCAGTTATAAGGAGCATGTCACTTCTTAATTCCCTCTCCTTATGGTCTATGGTCACTATCTTCTCACCCTCCAGTGCCCTTCGAACTATTATCTTTCCCTCAGAAACCTTATCCGCATCGAAGGCATGGAGCGGCTGCCCCAACTCCAGCATCACATAATTGGTTATGTCCACAATATTGTTTATAGGCCTTATGCCGCACTTGATGAGCTTCATCTGAATATCCCAAGGCGATTCTTTTATCTGAATATTATCTATCACACACCCTACATACCTTTTGCAGAGGTCATTGTCTTTTATCTCTACTGTGATTGGCAATTCTTCCGTTTTAAGCACTTCGGGCATGTCAAAGTTAGGCATTCTAAACTCTTTTCCAAGAGTTACGGCTACTTCTCTGGCTATTCCTACTATACTCAGTTCATCCGGTCTATTGGGTGTAATTTCAAATTCTATGATATAGTCATCCAATCCAATAGCCCTTACAGCATCTTCACCGATAGGTAACTCGGGAAGAATGAATATCCCTCCACGCTGATATTCTGGCAAAAGTGATTCATCCAAACCAAGCTCCTCGGCAGAGCACATCATACCCATAGACTCTATTCCTCTGAGCTTATTCTTCCTGATTTTTATACCACCGGGTAACCTGGCCCCAATCTTGGCAACAGGTATAAACGCTCCTTCATATATGTTTGTGGCACCTGTAACAATCCTAAGGATATCGTTACCTGTATCCACACTCCCAACAAGAAGGTTATCTGCATTTGGATGCTTTTCTATCTTTAATATCTTACCAATGACAACATTCTCTATGTTCTCCCCCATATATTTATATGTTTCCACTTTAGTACCTGTCATAGTAAGCCTGTTGCAGAGCTCTCCTACCGGTATATCTATATCCACAAATTCTTTAAGCCAGCTCAATGGTACAAGCATTGTCAGCCCCCCTTAAAACTGTCTGATAAATCTAATATCATTTTCAAAGAATAGCCTCAGGTCATCTATTCCATACTTTAGCATTGCTATCCTGTCAAGACCCATACCAAAAGCAAATCCTGAATACTCTTGAGGGTCAATGCCTGACATAGAGAGGACCTTAGGATGTACCATACCTGAACCTAGTATCTCTATCCATCCTGTACCCCCACAAACCCTGCATCCTCTACCCTTGCATGCCATACAGGTAACGTCCATCTCAGCACTGGGTTCTGTAAACGGAAAGTAATGTGGTCTGAATTTTGTTTTTGTATCCTCCCCAAAAAGCTGCTTGGCAAAGAGGCTTAACACGCCTTTGAGGTCGCCCATAGTAACATTGCGGTCTACCACCAGCCCCTCTATCTGATGAAATACTGGTGAATGGGTAGCATCTATATTATCAGACCTGTATACTCTTCCAGGCACAATAACCCTTATTGGAGGTTTCTGCCTCTCCATTGTCCTTACCTGAACAGGAGACGTGTGTGTACGCAAAACTATGTTGTCATTAATATAGAAAGTATCCTGGATATCCCTTGCCGGATGGTCTCTCGGGATGTTCAATGCCTCAAAATTATAGTAGTCATACTCTATTTCAGGTCCTTCGGCTATGCTAAAGCCCAATCCAAGGAATATCTCAGTTATCTCTTCTCTTACTATGGTGAGCGGGTGCAGGTGACCCAATTCTGGCTTTCTGCCCGGCACGGTTATATCAATATATTCTTTCTTTAATCTTTCTTCCAGTTCCTTCTCTTCAAGCTCTTTTAACCTATGATTAAGGCTTTCCTCAATGACAACCTTGACCGCATTGATCTTCACACCGGCAGCCGGTCTCTCTTCCTTTGGAAGTTCGCCTATGCTCTTGAGTGCAGAGGTTATTATTCCTTTTTTGCCGAGGTATTTAATCCTTGTCTCCTCCAACACTTGTATATCAGAGGCATTTTGTATTTCAGTTTCTGCTTCCATCCTGATTCTTTCAAGGTCCATCGCATCACATCCTTTCCTATTTTTCTTTTAAAGTGATTGTTTCAAATTCGATCATACTTTATTATCAGTTCCAACCCGAGATTGGTTAGTCAACATACATGCTGTCGTCTCACCTTTCTTCTGATGCCTTCCATAAAAGCATCTCTGTCTGCAAAGTAAATTATGTATAAATCTAGAAAAGCCTTTCATCCTTTTCAGGGACGAAAGGCTCCGCGGTACCACCCTTATTAGCATAAAGCTCACTTATAATATAACGGCCAGGCCGTAAGGACCTACTCCATATTTCAGCCCATCCACTCCAGGGCGAACTTCAGAAGGCATACTCATAGGACCGCTCTCAGTCAATGGTGGTCCCTCCCTGTATGGATTACCTGCTTACTCTTCCCCTTCACAGTGTTTGCAATATTTAAACTGTCAATTATTATACCACATTGAGAAAAAAGATGAAATACCTGATCCGTTTTTTTAATTACACATTTTCTTCCTCAATGAGCTTTTTAATCTCATCCTTGCTTAGAACCTTGCCAGCAGCTTTTACCTTCTCATTTATAACTATACCAGGGGTTGTCATTATGTCATACTGCATAATCTTCTTTATATCCTTAACCTCCGTCACTTCAGCCTCGATGCCCATCTCTTTCAATGCTTCCCTGGTGTTTCTCTCTAAGGCCTGACATTTAGGACATCCGGTGCCCAGTATCTTGATTTCCATTTTTTCACCTCCTTTCATTAGACCATTCCAAATATATACCCTGCAATGGTAGACATGATGACTACCAGCGTAATATATGCTGCAGTCTTTTTAACACCCAGTATGCTGTTTATAACAAGCATACTGGGCAGGCTCAAGGCCGGGCCACTAAGCAGCAACGCAAGGGCTGGTCCTTGACCCATACCCGAACCCAAAAGACCCTGTAGTATTGGTACCTCTGTCAATGTGGCAAAATACATAAATGCACCTATTATTGAGGCCACAAAGTTGGCAGTTATTGAATTTCCACCCACCAGATAAGCCACATATCTCGATGGTATAAGCCCGGCATCTGTTCCCGGCCTTCCCATCAAAAGTCCTGCAACCATGACGCCTGCGAATAACAGGGGCATAATCTGGAGTGTAAAGAGCCATGTAGAATCCAGCCAGCTATGTATCTCATCTTTCTTGAACCATTTTAACAAAATTGCAAAAAGGACCATGAGAAGCAAACCGGTTATATACCATTTTATTCTGTATATATCGCTGAAAAACCCAACCTCCTGTTCTGGCTTTCCCCACGCAGCGAATATCAAAATGAGTATCATTACTGTAAAGTATATTATGTTTTGGGTTGCACTTCTTTCCCCATCCTCCTGATAGACTGATGATACCTCCAAGTTGGCCCTGACTGCATCCTCATTTCTAAAAAGTGCAGACATAATAAGACCTATGATAATTGAAAAAGATATAGCACCTATGGCTCTGGCCAGGCCTATTTTAAAGCCCAGCACCCTGGTAGTAAGTATTATTGCCAATATATTTATTGCCGGACCAGAGTATAGAAAAGATGTTGCCGGCCCAATTCCTGCACCCTTTTTATATATACCAGCAAACAACGGCAAAACTGTGCATGAACAGACAGCAAGAACTGTACCTGATAAAGAAGCAACCAGATAACTGACCGTCTTATTGGCTCCGCCCCCAAGATACTTTATAACCGAACCTTGAGAAATAAAGCTGGATATCGCCCCTGCGATAAAAAAAGCCGGTATAAGACACGTAAGTACATGAAGCCTAACATAGTCCTGGAGCATATATAATGATTCCATTACAGCACCCTGTACACGTGGTCGTTCAAACGGTACAAAATATGCCAGCAAAAACACTGTAACAATTAGAGTAAACTTCTGCCAGTTTTTCAATTCTCCTATCCCCTCTCCAACTGATACATCCTTCTTTCGATGTCACGACTCAATATATTGTCTATGCATCCAAAAAATGACACCATACACGGAGCATTCAAATGGTATAATACCTTCAAGCCGTCCTTTCTGCTGTCTATAATACCAACACTTTTCAGGATTGACAGGTGCTTAGAAACCGTTGACTGTTCCAATCCAAGTTCTTCCATTATCTCACATACACATTTTTCGTTGCAACTCGATAAGATATCTATTATTTTCAGCCTTGCCGGGTGAGAAAGAGCTTTTATAACCTCTGCCCGCAATTCATATTTATCCATAGGTGGAAATCATCTCCTTCGTTATATTCAAATATTATCATATAGGAATATAGTAGTCAACTCTGGTTTAGATATCTCTATAGCTTTCGTGCTCACCTTTTCGTTTTATTTTTTAACTGCAATATTGATTTTTCTACCTTTATTACGGGCCGAATACGAGGTATGCAAATTTTCACTACTGCTTACCGACAAATAAAAAAGGGCAGATTATGCCCTAATCAATACCTCCCCAAAGCATCTTTCAACCTTCCTTTTAATGTCTTCCAGATAATCGATGCTACACGGACTCACGCCGCAAAAATCTTTATTGAGTATGTCATCAGAATATTTATACCCTTGAATAACGTATCTTTCTGCCCCCTTAAGCCATTCCCCAATTTCCTCAAAGTCATCGACATTCAGCAGTTTTTCATGAACTGTAGTCCTAAATTCGTAACCTAAACCCGAGCTCATTAGCAATTCCGCGCTTTTATTAACCCTCAAAATATCACTCTTATCCTTTACAAAGAAGTGATATTTATTGAGCGGAGCCTTTATATCCATGGCGACGTAATCTACAAGTCCCCCAGATATTAACCTTTTCAATACCTCTGGCCTGGCCCCATTGGTATCCAGTTTTACCTTAAACCCTATCTCTTTTATCCTCTTTATAAAACCCTCAAGCCCTCCCCAGAGGGTTGGTTCACCACCGGTTATACATACACCATCTAATAGATTGCTCCTCTTTATAAGATAACTCAAAGATATCTCTTCTGAAATACGCCCTTCATCAACCGCTTTTATAAGAGAGCTGTTATGGCAGTAAGGACAGCAAAAGTTGCAGCCCGATACAAAAATCGTAGCTGCAACATGGCCAGGATAGTCAGCCATAGAGACTGGCATCAGGTCATATATCATATTACAAATTCCTTCCTCTCTGAAAATTCCTTTTGCTTGCCTCTGTTCCAGCACTGTACAGGCCTGTAATATCCAACCACCCTGCTGTATACTTCTGTATTCTTACCACAGTACGGACAGTTAAAGTGTTCACCATCTATATATCCATGGTCGTCACAGATAGAAAACGTAGGTGTTATAGTGTAATATGGCAGATGATAGTTTTCAGCAATCTTTCTTACCAATGACTTGCAGGTTTGCACATCGTATATCCTTTCACCTACGAATCCGTGCAGTACTGTCCCGCCTGTGTATTTACACTGTAGTTCATCCTGAATATCCAGAGCCGTGAATATATCCTCAGTAAAATCCACAGGAAGTTGAGTGGAGTTGGTATAATACGGTTCATTATCTCCGCAGGTTATGATATCTTTAAAAAGTTCTCTGTCCTTTTTTGCCAGCCTATACGTTGCGCCTTCAGCAGGAGAAGCTTCGAGGTTGTATAGTATACCACTCTCTTCTTGATACCTTTCCATCTTTTCTCTCATAAAGTCCAGCACCCTAAGGGCAAAATTCCTGCCCTTCTCTGCAGCTATACCGCACCCCATAAAGTTTAATAGGGCCTCATTCATACCCACAAGACCTATAGTGTTGAAATGATTCTGCCAGTATGCCCCAAACCTGGCATATACGTCGCGCAGATAAAATTTAGCGTAGGGGTATAATCCCTCCTGTGTCATCCTTTCCAGTACCTCTCTCTTTATCTCAAGGCTGGTCCTGGCAATATCCATCAGTTTACCCACTCTATCAAAAAACTCATCCTCTGACTTTGAAAGATATCCTATCCTCGGCATATTTATAGTAACAACACCTATGGAACCTGTGAGTGGGTTTGCCCCAAAAAGTCCGCCACCTCTCTTCTTAAGTTCTCTGTTATCCAAGCGCAATCTACAGCACATAGACCTTACATCATCCGGACTCATGTCGCTGTTAATAAAGTTAGAGAAGTATGGAAGACCATACTTAGCGGTCATTTCCATTATCTTATCAACCACAGGATTGTCCCAGTCAAAATCTTTTGTAATATTATAAGTCGGAATGGGAAATGTGAATATTCTGCCGTTAGCATCACCCTCCATCATTACCTCAGCAAAGGCCATGTTGAGCATATCCATCTCCGGTTTAAACTCACCATATGTCCTGTCCATGAGCCTGCCACCTATCACCACCGGCTCGTTGGCCAGTATATTGGGAGGAGTCAAGTCCATAGTTATATTTACAAAAGGCGTCTGAAAGCCAACCCTTGTCGGGACATTGAGGTTGAATATAAATTCCTGCATAGCCTGTCTTACCTCAGGATATGTAAGGTTATCGTAATATATAAAAGGAGCTAAATAAGTGTCAAAATTGGAAAACGCCTGGGCACCTGCAGCCTCTCCCTGGAGAGTATAAAAGAAATTGACTATCTGGCCCAAAGCAGTCCTGAAGTGTTTGGGCGGCCTGCTGGCCACCTTTCCAGTAACACCGGTAAAACCGTTTATCAAGAGGTCTTTTAAATCCCACCCACAACAGTATAC
Source organism: Calorimonas adulescens (assembly GCF_008274215.1). Classification (NCBI taxonomy): domain Bacteria; kingdom Bacillati; phylum Bacillota; class Clostridia; order Thermoanaerobacterales; family Thermoanaerobacteraceae; genus Calorimonas; species Calorimonas adulescens. Next base: position 72,096 of record NZ_VTPS01000007.1, read on the forward strand.
CGATAAGAGTCCCAGGTCGTGGATATGCAGATCTCCGTTTATATGGGCATCCCTCACCTCCTGAGGGTATATCTTGTTTAGCCAGTACCTGGCTGTAACAGAACTGGATATATGATTATTAAGTCCCTGAAGAGAATAATCCATATTGCTGTTTTCATTTATCCTCCAGTCCGCCCTACCTATGTATTGGTCTATGGTCTCCTCAATATCGAGAAATACATTTTTAAACTCCCTGATATCCTGATGCTGTTTCCTGTAGAGTATGTATGCCTTGGCTGTCTTGGCATGCCCGCTTTCTATGAGCACCTTTTCCACTATATCCTGCACGTCCTCAACCGATGGCATTGATTCTTTGAACTTATCTCTCAAGAGTTCAACCACTTTTTCTGTGAGAGATTTAGCTATACTCCTGTCATTGCCTCCCACAGCTTTAGCGGCTTTAAAAATTGCATTCTCAATCTTAAGACTGTCAAAATCTTGAAGGCTTCCGTCTCTCTTGACTATTTGTGTAAACATGCAAAAACCCCCATATCTTGTGTAGAATATATTTACTGCCTCTATATATTCTACCACCTCAACTCGCTTTTTTCAAGGCTATAGACAGAAGTTATTATATAAAAATTAGAGATAATCATCAAAACAAAAAGGGCGTTAGCCCTCAAAAGATAAAACCGTAGATTATAGCAAACAGACCAACAATAAGGCAGTATATAGAAAAATATGAAAGCTTACCTCTCTTCACTATGGCATTCAAAAGATATAGAAATAAGAGACCGCTGATGAAGGACGTGATCATTCCTACAGCAAAAGGCGCAACATTCATGTTGGTACCGATCGCATCCTTTGCCTCAAGGAGAAGCGCGCCCAATATGGCAGGCACCGAAAGTACAAATGAAAACCTAAATGCCCATTCCCGTTTCAAACCTCTAAAAAGCGAGCCTGAAAGTGTAAATCCTGACCTGGATATGCCGGGCATAACTGCCACCCCTTGAAATATACCTATGACAAGAGCATCTGCTACTGTCATATTATTTAAGGTCCTCTCACCGGTATTATACCGCTCACTAAAATAAAGTGCTGCCGCCGTTATAAGGAGCATAAAACCAACCAGGGTTATATTGCTAAATAGCGTATCTGCATATTTGTTCAGTATAAGGCCGAATATGCCTGTAGGGATTGAACCAGCTATTACAAGCAGTGCCAGTTTTTCATCCCGGTCCAGTTTTCTTCTCTTTCTTGACAATATCCTTATTATAAGTTTCATACATCCAGATATGAGTTCCATAACCTCATTTCTAAAATAAATCAGGACTGCAAGAAGTGTACCCAAATGCAAAGTCACATCAAATAAGAGGTTACCCTGAGTCAACCCAAATATAGTCTGAAAAATCACAAGGTGTCCAGAGCTGCTCACCGGTAAAAATTCCGTCGCCCCTTGCACTATACCTAAAATAAACGCTTGAATTAAGCTCATTATCCATCTCCCTTTCTGCTGTATATCCAGTACAAAGCTGTTTTTTCAAACTGTGCCAAACTAATTGCATTCAATAGTCCTTTTCTCTGTGACTACATAATCTACCCTCACGTCATGTACATCCTCCGGCACCGGATGAATTTGAAGTTCAAAGGCCAGGCCTATTTTAGTTGCGCAAGTCTTATTCAGAAACCTGTCATAATACCCACCACCATAGCCGATTCTATAACCCCTCTCATCAAATACTACACCAGGGACAAGGATAAGGTCAACATCACCAGGAGCCACTATTCTTTTATTTTCGTACACTGGCTCTTTAATCCCCTTAAATCCTGTAGCAATATCCCTGTTTAAATCCCTGACCTCCACCAGTATAAGCTCATGAGTGTCAGGTTTTGTTAAAGGCAAGACCACACGTTTACCGTCCTTCATTGCTCTCTCTATAACAGTTAAAGTCCTAACCTCTTTCTTATAATCCATATATGCCATTATCACAGCAGCTTTAAAATAAAAAGAAAGGCTCAAGAGTCTATCTGCTATGATTAGGCTTTTTGATTTTATCTCATCCTCCGTAAGACCCTCCCTAAGAGATAAAACATATGACCTAAGTTCTTTCTTATTCATGTGGTTCCCCTCCCCTGTGTTACGATTGGTCATACACCAAATCCAAATATGTATGAAAGTATCGTCAAGAGTATTTCAGCAGCAATGAGTATTATAACCATCCATTCTAGGCGTGTACTCCTCCTAGCATGGGCAAGGCCTGTAAATACATCTGTTATATCAAGCAGGGTTTCCGTCTTATGACGCACCCTTTCGTATCTTTCCCTAAGCTCAAAGAGTTTTTCAAGATCTATATAAAGCTCTTTACTCTCCTCGTTTACCCATGTAACATCCGGTTTATCTAAAAGCATAACATAAGATATGGTATTATATTTAAATCCCAATATCTTTCCAGATATTTTAGCTAATCTTTCATCGGATATATTAAGGTGGCCATTCTCTAGGTAATCAATTATATCTTCTATATCATCCATCAGCTTGTTTATTCCGACCTCTATCCTGTCTAAAGCAACAGACTTGGCAAGGATTGTTGATATTATTTGCAAATGGAAATCTTCCATGTGCTGGATTATCATAAGGTCATAGCTAATTGAAGGCTCTTTATCAGGGCTAACCTCTATGTTGAAATCATCAGTAAAGTCAAACTTTGTGTTTACAAGTCGGCTTTCTATTTTTTGGAGATACTCTATTATGTCCATAATTTCATGGTGTTCTAAATTTAAAAACACCATGGAGCCAAAGGAAAATATAAATACAGATTTCCCCTCAGGCATATTGATTATACCCTTCAGCTTTTCCTGTAACAACAATAGAGGTTCATCCCATTCAAACCTCTTATCAATTCCAAAATGCTTCGCAATGCCATTTAAATCAATCTCATTACATAGGCTTACCGCAGTAAATTTTATATTCCTCAAGGATCTATACCTCCATAAAATACCAGCATTATTTCTTATCTAACTCCAGCAAAGTTTCCAGCACTACCTCCGCCCCTTTTGCAAGGTCTTCATAGTCTGTCCACTCTTCGGGACAATGACTCCTACCATTTTTGCTAGGTACAAAAACCATTGCTGCAGGTGCAATGGAAGCCATAACCATTGCATCATGTCCCGCCCCACTTACCATCCCTCTATGCTTGTATCCCAGCTTTTCAGCCACCGACTTTATTATGTCCCTTATATTTTCGTCCAGGCTAACAGGTGGCACATAGAGTTTATTGGAATAGTTAACTTCAAACCCCTTTTCTTTAAGTACATCGGCGCCGCTTTTTAATTTTCCCCATATCTCATCCATAATCATCCTGTCCATTGACCTTATGTCCACACTCATTATAACCTTACCTGGTACAACATTGGCAGCACCCGGTTCTATCCTTATTTTGCCAACTGTGCCTACAGTACCTTCCCCTACTGTTTTAGCCAGTTCATTCACATATATAATAAGGTCTGATGCCTCTACAAGCGCATCATGCCTTAGAGTCATAGGTGTTGTACCTGCATGGTCAGGACTCCCTATAATCTCAACTTCATATTCGCTTATACCAACTATACCTTCAACTATACCTATATCGACACCTTCATTCTCCAGTACAGGACCCTGCTCTATATGCAATTCAATAAATGCAGCAATGCTTCCCTTTCCCCTCTTAGCCTTTCTAATCCCATCAGGATCTAATCCAAAGTCCATCATTGCCTTGTACATGGATACACCATCAGCATCTATTGCATTTTTTAAGTCATCTACGGTCACATCACCCTTAATGGCCCTGCTCCCAAAAAGTCCAGAGCCAAACCTGCCTCCCTCCTCTTCAATAAACGCTACAAACTCTACAGGATGCTCGGTAACAGTTCCCTTCTCATTCATTACCCTTGCTATTTCAATTGCAGCGACAACACCGGCGGTTCCATCAAAAGCTCCACCATGAGGTACCGAGTCAAAGTGTGAACCTATCATAATAGATGCAGCTTTTTTGCCCTTCTTTTTACTTCCCTCCCTCCTGCCAAATATTGTACCTGCGGCATCTTCATATACCACAAGACCCGCCCTCTCCATCTCCCCTTTCATGTAATCTCGCGCTCTTCTATCTTCTTCAGAAAAAGAAAGCCTTGTTACCCCATCTCCTGGAGTAGATGTAAAACCTGCCATCGTTTCAATATCTCTTTTTATTCTTTCAACGTTCACCATCAAAGCTCCCCCGTTTCTCAATTCATATATTCATATTATATCCTATACTACCAACAAAAAACAGATGAAATTAAAATTCTGGCAGGAAAATCTCCTGCCAGAACAAAAGATGCCTTTTGAAGGATTAGAGAGCTTCAATGATAAGTTTTAAAATCTCATTAACGCCTTCCTCAAATTTTTCTTCGTTTGTCATCACAAGTTTTGTGCATTTTTTAATCCTGCTATTGATTTCATCTAGGGTTTCATCCTGTATATCGTTGCCCTTGGCATATTCGATTAACATTGAAGCACTTTCTAAAAGTCTCAATGGACCATATAGCTTGGGCTCATGAAAGAGGCCTACGGCACTGGTAACCATAAACGCCAGTACATCTCTGTAATCCACCCTATCTGACAACATCAGACACCTCTCTTGTATCCCTTCTCGACGGAGGCTCGGGAGACTCATCAGGATAACCTATTGTTATCAAAAACCTTGGTTCTATGTCATCTTCTAAATTGAGCAGTTTCTTTACGGCCTCTCTGCTGAATGATAATTTTATACAGCTTCCCAGTCCGAGGTTATATGCCATCAACATCATGTTCTGCGCTGCCATAGCCAAATCAGATATGTGGCCCTCACCCATATCCTCGCCGTGGTCTTTAACAATGGAAGAGTTTAAAGATATGACGATAATACACGGTGGATTTTCATTAAACATGCCAGGTGAGAATGATTTAATTCTATTTATCATATTTTTATTCAATATTATAGTAAAATGCCATGGTTGAAGATTACTGGCTGACGGCGCCCATGTACCGGCTTCAACAATTTTAAATATAGCATCCTCATAAACAGATTCATCTCGGTATCTTCTGATACTTCTTCTTCCCTTAATAGCCTCGTACAAATCCATGGTTGTCATCTCCTAATTTAAAATCTCGGCAGCCACCCTTGCCACCGTAGTTCTTGAAAGAATAACTGGCCTGCCGCTCTGCTTTTTTACAGCCTCTTTCATTTGAAGATTATACCCCATGCAGTCCATAACTATGATATCACATAAATTAAGTTTGCCTGCTGCTTTCACTATACCATCAAAAACTCCGTATGGAGAGGCTGCAGCTATAACAATATTATCAAAGCCGCTCCATTTGTTGAGTGTCATCTCTATCTGACCCTTATCTGGTACCATAACACCGAGACAGACGCTCCGGTCCAACGAATCCACTATTCCCTTAATTACGTCACCAGGTTTTATCAAAAGTGCATGTGAATCAAAGTGGGGAAACTCACCTGTACACAGCAGCAATATTGCATCTACCCCTAAACCATTTAGCTCATCGATTTTTTGCTGCATCAGCCCTAGAATTTTATCCTCAGACAATTTCACCTCTGTCCCATCCCTGAGCCTTGAAACTAACATTTTTCCCACACCCTTCACTGGTGTAAGCTTTTCAATTTCTCCTCGACTCAGGTCATCTAATGCACCTCTTTCAATTATCTCAATATCACCTAATATACATTTGATTTCGGATATAATGTCTGTACGCGGAGACTGTCCAATGGTTACAGCCCCTATTCTTTTATTCATTTATACCACCTTTTTTCTGAAACATATGCATATCACCATACAGTTCAGTAATTTTCTGGAATTCCATTCGGTCATAAAACTGGCATCTGCCATAGCCGAAGTTCTTGGCTGTCTCTATTACAAATCTTACAACCTCCTCTATATCTGTAACATGACTTGCACCAGATGCACATCCAGGTACAGGCATCTCAGTAGTTATGGCAATACCCACAACCGGGACAGATGTGGCTACAGAAGGCTGCATAATACTGTTTATATGAAAAAGGCCATTCCCGTACGGTGTTATATCCTGCTGTGTTATAGCAAATACCTTCGGAGGTCTACCAGTTGTTATCTGCATTATATCCAGCAAATCCTCACTTACCCTCAGGATATACCCCTCTTTTACTGTTGGCGAAATAGCAAAACCATTATAGTTTATTATTCTGTTTCCCTTGGTTGTATCGATGCTGAAGATAGCATCCATCATATCGTCAACCTCATATCTGTTCATGACATCCATTTCTACAGGCGATCCCATGAAAGGTACGGGTTCATGGGGAAGCGTAGGTGCAAATGGACAAATATGTGTACTTATTATGACATCACCAGCAAGGATGTCTCCTTTTTTCTTCATTTCACTGAGTTTGGCAGCAACTGCTATGGCTGCCACTGCACCGTCACCATCGGACACCAGACCTATCACCTCAGGCCTGGCCCCTATTCCTCCCAGCCTACCTACAACACCCAGTGTGGGAGCATTGCCGTTTTCTATCTTCCCATTGCTTCCCGGGACAACAATTTTAATAAAGTCTGTATACCCTTCACTACCCTCTACCCTGGTAACCTTTACATGCTCCGCCCCGCTTTTCAGTAAATAATCCTTAACTCTATTTCCATTAATCTCGGGATCATCCAGCAGGTCATAGACCTCAAGGACATGCTTTAGGGACATAAAAGAATCCTCCTCTAGTCTAAATATTTAAGCACTTCTTTACCTGTGACCTCCTCAATTGGTTTTAATAGTTCTCTATCTTTTACCCCAGAACCTAACAACAGGTTCTCCTGTGGTATATAAACAATATAAACCTCCTGACCATCTACAATGTCAGCACTGTTTATTACCTCACCATCTTTAGAGTCAAAGGTTACAATCAGGTCAGGAAAGGTTGCTATTCTTTCATTCTCCGATTCCAATAGCATGTACTCATTCCAGAAATATAGTTGATACTTCTTAGTTTCAGATTTAAGTTCTACATAGCCAGAGTCAAAACCGCCCTCAGTCTTTAGACTCTTTCTGCACACGGTAGCTTTATCAATAGCTTTTCCGCCAAGAACAGTGCACACATTATTTATTCGCATAACAACCTCTTTATCCCTTGCGTATTGTCTACCAACCCTCAAGGCCTGTTTCATGGCTCCAACAGCACAATTTTCCCTTGCATAGTCTGCTTTTACAGGATTCCTCAATACAAATACCATACCCCCCGCCATAACCGAGGCATACCTAACCATTGAAGAACATTTATCTATGCTACCCTTTGACAATAATTCAATATAATTATTCTTTTCATGGCTGCCGCCCACGGCCACCTGTATGCTTTCATAGTTGTTGACCCTGTTTAACCCCATAGACCCCATAACACCCGTAGGATGGGCCCTGCCATTACATGGAGCATCTACAATTGGTATACCTGTAGCAGCCGATAAAATCCAGCCGTTTGCAATAGATAACCCACCCATTTCATTGACTATAATCCCATCTATCTTTTTTTGATAAATATCTTCCAACAGTTCAAAAGCCTTAAGCTGATAGGAGGGCTCAATATATGCATCCCCGGCAGCAGGTGCTCCCACAGCAGATGCAGTAATAAGCACAGCATCTGATGGTAAGTCATCTATATCAATAAGTTTAATAGTCCCCAATTCGACGGCAAGACGTGCTATCCTAAGACCAAGTTCCTTTGAACCCCCACCGCCCCCGCCCAGTACACTTCCTCCATTGACCATAGACTCCGCTGAATTATAATCTATTACCATAAGCCATCGTTTCCTTTCCTTGTTAATATACCATACGTTATTACCCCTGAAGCTATAACGGCATCAATCACGGGAAACTTTATATTATTTTTTAAATACTCCAGAGCCCCTATAGTAGAGAGACCCGTACATGCAAAAGCTATAACATCAGCTCCCTTTTCAATAAGCTCATTAGCAGCCCTTAAAAGATGTATTTTATTATCATCGTTCATTAGATCTACTGTATTTCTTATCCCAGTGGGCTTAGCCTCACCTGTCAGTCTATGGCCAAGAATTTCTTTCATGGCCTCTGGTGTATCCTCTGTTATGCCAAGAGTACCTATCCTCTCTCCAGCTGCAATGGCCAGAGCGGCGCAGGCACTCCCTGCGCCGATAACCTGCATATTTAGTTTCATCCTTAATTCTTTCACAGCGGGGTCAGCAGCACAACTTACTATAATAGCATCTACTCCTTCGCTTGCCAGTTTTTCCCCAAGCCTTATAATTTTGGGCACAGCTATCTTTTCCGATATGCTGTCATATATCCCATAGGGCTGGTCTTCAATACACCGGCTTATTACTCTAAAATCAGGAATGAGTTTTTCTAAGATTTTACCATGGGCATTCAGTATTTTATCATTGTAAGTTGTAAGAACGCGGATTAATCCTATTTTGTACATAGAAAGCTTCATTCCTTTCTCCTTTCTCTCCGCTCGAAGTAAGAAATCTCATAGATCATTTTTGTGAGATATCTCAAGATATAGCTCACTTACTTGAACGCTTTGTAAACAGGTTAAGGGTACTTGTAAAGAATGAATATAATGTTGAACCAGCTATAAAACCTGCAGCAAGTATATACATTGGTGACTGTACCTTATTTCCATATTTCCTTTGCAGTATTACCCTAACAACTATTGCCACAAGGACACCAAAACCTGCATTAGGGTTTAAAATTAAAAGGCCGGTAGCAAACAATATGCCTATCTGTCTCTCTGCCCCACCAATAAACTGTATGACAGCACCTACCACTGCCCATATAAGGAGGTTTTGAAGGACTCCCGGCTGTGCTCCAGCCTGAATGGTTGCTGCAAACACCCTGTCCACAGGAGGAAAGAGATCCTGGCTGAAATAACTTGTATAACTGAATATAACCACAACTATAGCGACTAGCCCACCCATGAGTTCAGCAAAATATTGCTGCCTTCTGCCAAAGAGTTCAATGTTGACATCCCTCGCCTCGCCTCTTAAAAGCCATCCAGTTTTCAGATCATAACCCATATCAGCAAATGCTGGACCTGTACAAGCGGTATAACCAACCAGGAGTCCAAGTGCCAGTGGCGGAAACCCCATTAACATGCCAAGTACAAGAAATATTAGAGCTGTTGCAAACCCAGGAAACCAACCAGCATGCATGGCTGAAATACCTACCATAAGTTCAGATACAAGTGCTGAAATTGCAGCAAACACAATCCACCATATCAGCATTGGCAAACTCATATCTGACAGGATTCCACCAACAAAGGCTAAAATCAGTCCACCTATCAGATATAAAATAAATCCATTTTTTAATGATTTTAACATGTGCGCCGGTGTTCTTGTCGTTACATACCCGGCCTTTTCTTTTACTTTTTGTGTTAGTCTTTTCCCACGAATGATCAACATTATTTGTGCCAAAGCTACTATACCAGCGCCAATCATAATACCGTGAGGTATATAAAGCGCATTTATATCAATCCCAAATAATAGCTTGGAATAACCTCTAATAAGCAGACCGATACCAAACATGGTTAGTGTCCATTCGTTTCCTATCCAGGCAACGCCAACAACATCCATGGGAATTTTAAAGGCCTGGCCTACTGCACCCACGATTCCACCTATTATTAGAAGCAGGGCACGCTTGCCGCCTTCTGCAGCCGCTAGAATAGTTTCACTGGTAGCTATACCCGGAGGCCATGCTTCATCGGCTGGAAAGGCTGGGGTATCAAACATCCAGTACATCATCGTAATATCCACCAGCATACCAAACGCTGCTCCAAACAGCATAGGCATAAGAGATTCCTTATACCCCATAAGCCATATGGTCCCCATTGCTAAGAGCAGAGCATTGCCAGCGCCAAAGGTTGCTGCTGAAATACTGGTCTGTATTAAATTCTGCCTATAAATATTTTTAAACCCCGAAAATGTCCTCGCAGGAATAATACTTACAAGCACGGCTATAAGTGCCCCAATAATTGAAGTATTGGCTGTTATTCCCAGCCTTACAATAAGTTCAAGTCCAATTATAGAACCTAAACCCGAAACAATAAGAGTAACAATTACAGTTAAAGGTTCAAAAAGCCTTGGCTGAGGCTCCTGTAAATATTTTTCTATCACCGGGTCTAATGAACTGGCATCAAATTCCCTCCTGCCATCCGGCAAATCCATAGACATCCCCCTTTTTAAATTTTAATAGCCATATACACCAAGTCTTTTACAGTATTCCCTGATCTCCTTATTTACATATACCCCCTCCTCCTCTATCACCTTACCATCAAGGACGATGGTAGGATTCAATACTATTCCGTCGGTATGAGACGCAGAAGACCATGTTTTCCCCATAATCTGAGCCCCCTGGCTTCCCAGCCCAAACTCTATGCACCCAAATATTCTTTCGTCTTCTACTATTCTCCCCGTCGGTTTTGTTATTCTTGGGCTAAAGCCCAAGGAATAGTGTGCTACTCTATACATTGTTGGATCGTTAAAGCTTGCCATCCATCTTTCAAATACCCTGGCTTCAGCGCCACCCTCTATCTTTGTAACCACACCCTCCTGCACCGTAAGTTTTATTGATGATGAAAGCTTTCCAAGTTCAGCAGGCGGCCACACGGCACCATCAAAGACAATGGTCCCATTTATCGTTTCTTCAATGGGACACCACGACACCTGCCCTCCCAGCATCACCGGTTCTCCTTTTTTATCAGCAAGTTTCCCAGATACCCTGGCTCTCCTGCCGTGATTATAAGCCATAAGATCTGTACCATTGGGGCTCTTTATTTCAACTTTATCTGCTCTTTGAACAATTTCCCTAAGCAGATTGCCCATTTCTATTAACAGGTTATAGTCTACCCTGCCAATGGTGTTTACCATCATTGTCACATCCATGCCCGGCAAACAAAGGTATCTTGTACCATTGTCAAGAGCACCCCTCCATGCTTTAGTGTGTTGGATGTACGAGACTGCGTACTCTATCCAGACATCACTTTCTCTAATTGCACCTGCTACGGGTTTTGGAGGCTCCATTACAGCTGTCGGATTAGTATGATAAAGTATCACTGTCGGAACAGCTCCTGCTGCATATGCCGCCTTAGCTGTTTCAACAACTACACGCAAGTCTGAAGATGTATCTGCTGTAATAACGACGACCTCATCCTTCTTTACAAGTGCAATCTCTTCAATTAATTTCCTGGCACCTTTAGCCAGTTCAAACCCCAGATATTCGTCTCTTGTCTCAGTTCCTAGAGCAATATCCAATTCTAGCACCTCCCTGTTTTTTAAACCTCAAACTGGTACCCAGTCCTCTTTTTAAGTGGAGGATAAGGATACGCTTTTTTTGAATGTGATATATTCATACAAACCAGAGCCTCTGCCAACTTTACAGCAGCCTCTCCGGGTATTATCACCGGTATTCTGTATTTTTCCATCATCTTTTCTTTCATGTGCATTATGGACCCACAGCCGAATATCACGGTATCTACACCGTCATCCAAAAGTTTAATCATTATAGAGTGCAATTTCTTTTCGACCAGTTCATTATTTGAAAGCTCCATTACCGGAATATCTAACGGCACTACGGAGCACACCTTATCTGCAGTTCCTATAATCTTGGACTTTTTAATATTTCTTATTACGGAATTTTTGATTGTTGTTATAATACCTATCCTCTCTCCAAGACAATATGCCATTATCTGTGCTGCCTCTCCTATACCAATCACAGGTATGCTCACTTTTTCTCTTGCTGCATAGAGGCCAGGGTTACTAAAGCAATATATAATTACAGCATCAAAACCCTCTTTTTCCGCCTGTATTGTTTCTTTTAACACATAAGGTGCTGAAAGCACCTCATCATATTCAGACTCTATTGAAATTGGCCCTCCTTCAATATTCTTTATAACAATATTGCTATCTTTAGAGGCCACAGCCTGCATTAAAGAAAGGGCATCTCTATTCCACATCTCAGTTATCACAGGCATTATAACCTTAAGCCTCATAAAACCTCCCCCTATGAATAAATATATCAACCATTAATTCAAATGTCTGTATCATGTCAAATCTATAATCTCGCTAAAAAAGCGCTATATAGCAAGCAATATTGGCCTCTACACGTTAGGTATATTTTATATTAATATTTGTGAAATTGATATATGCAAAATATATAAAATCAGGGAAGAATATTTGGTTATGATAGCCAAATGTCCTTCCCTGAAGGATTTATAATATACCAAGGTCCATAAGTTTTAAAGCCATGTGATATCCAAAAACCTCTTCCTCATCATTGAGTTCTGTGCCAAGCAACTCTTTTATCTTATCTATACGATATATCAAGGTATTCCTGTGTATATATAACTTATCAGCAGTCTTTTTTATGTTCATCCTGTTATCAAGAAATTCCTTGAATGTACGTATCAACTGAGACCTGTATTTTTTATCATATTCAATAAGCGGCCCTAATTTTGAAAGAATATATTCTTTTGCATCATCATCACCCGTAAGTTTTGCCAGTATTTTATATACCCCTACATCGTCAAAAAGATAGGTCCTTCCCTTACCCCACAATTTTTCGCCTATTTTTAATGATTCCATTGCCTCCCTATATGAGCCGGATACCTTAAGCAGATTTTCTTCAGGTCTGCCTACACCTATAGAAAATTCTACCTGAGGAAATTTATTTGCAAAAATCTTCTCTATTCGCCCACACATCACAGACGCTTTCTCGTATAACTCTCCGGGACAGAATATTATAATATAATCACTAAATAACGCTGTTTTAACACCATCCAATGAACCTAAAACCTCATTGATTTCTTTAAATATTCTTTCATTCACGTTATAGTTCTTTTTATCCAACAGAAGATTATAACTTCTTTGATATATAACAACGACTATATTGAAATATTTCCTGTAAACCACCCATCCTAACTTCTTTGCTCTTTCTATAACAAGATATTCATCTACAAAATTTCCGCTCAGCAAATCATATAGAAAATTACCCTCTATCCTCTTATTATTTTCCTCAATGAGGTCCTGTTTTAAATATTGGATAGCAATTACTGTAGCTGCCATTTCTGCTGTCATGGCATTCATAACCTGCATATTTTTATCTGATATCATAACTATATATCCCCTGACATCTCCTTTAACTGAAAGTGGAGTTATAATAAATGCTCTGGCCTGGCCGTATTGGTCTTCATATATCCCTGTCTTGTCTTTATCAGGACCGGTAAGGTGTTTTAATACAACCCTATTCAAATCCTTTGAGATGTCTTTACCGGATTTACTAAATATGACATTCATATTGTTGTCAAGAAGAATAATAGGTATGTCTACCATATTTGACAGCTTTTCAAGAAATGTCGAGGTGCTGTCGTCAGTCAAAACGGCCTCTGTAAGCTTCTCATGTATCAGCAAAATATTATTTAAAAATTCGGACTGATCGTGTACTATTTTTGTAAGCACAGAATTAATAATGTCAGCATAGGGTGACTTCGTTTTAAGATTTATTATGGTAAAATCTGCGTTATTCGCCATCTCAATAATATCTACAGGTAGTCTGTCAATATATCTACCCAGTTTAATTCCAAGACTTGAGGCTTTAGATTCAATAAGATACCTTACCAGGTATTCTAATTTGTCCTCACTGTCTCTATATGCATAGCCGGCAGTAATGTAAAAACCGCCCTCTTTTATCCATCCGGTCACATCGGGAACTTCTATGACATCTATGCACGAAACATTTTTGTTAAGTCCATTTTTACCTGCTATAACCTTAGAGCCCTTTACCTCTCTTAATAAAAAGATATCCTTAATCTTCATTTCTACCACTTCTCCATTAATAAAATTAATGCGGGATGAATTTAATTACTAATACGACATAAATTTAAATTATCCTCTTTTAATAAAAGTCCCTGTCTTTCGTCAGGTTTGCCATTAGTGCAGATAATTCAGTCCTCATTAAACAAAATAGCATAATGAACTAAATATGTTCACTATGCTATTTTGTAAAACCATATGTTTTTATTTACTTTTCACACCCTCTGCCGTCCATGTAACTCACAGACCAACACCAGGGCAGAATTTCAGTTAGAATGGAACAATCTATAAAACCGGTTTGACAATCATTGCAGTCTGTGTCAAATTTTTGTTGGCAACCTTCTATTTACACAATCATCCGTTTTTGCACATTCATGTTTATATATCTGCCTAATTACTTAAAAAGATCTACCAGCTTAAATTTATTCACGTCCACAAGGCCATTCACTGTGAGCTTAAGAGCTGGACAGACGGCTAAAGAAATAAAAGACAGGGTCATAAATGGGTCTGATATGGTGACACCATTATTATTTTTTACAATTTCATGGAGCCTCATAAGGATATCTGATATCTCTACTACTGACCTGTCTGTCATCAATCCCCCATAAGGCAGAGCAAGTGAGGCAAGTATTTTACCATCCATGGCTACCACAATCCCCCCACCTATCCGTTTTAATTCATCTACTGCCAGTATCATGTCTTCATCATTTTCGCCCGCCACTATAATGTTATGGGAATCATGGGATATGGTAGTTGCAAATGCTCCTTTTTTCATTCCAAGCCCATTTATAAATCCTATACCTATCTTGCCTGTGGCTTCGTGTCTTTCTACAACTGCTATCTTGATTATGTCTCTTTCTACATCAGATTCTGCATATCCATTCACAACATTTGGCCTGGCCAATATCTCATCGGTGATTATCGAGTCTGCATGCAGCCCAATCACCCTCATAAGGTTTCCCCTTGCCATCACCTTAAAGCTATCCCTATTTAATGGTGCAACGTGTATGGTATCCTTTAGACTGTCATCAATGTCTGGAGTGTCAAAAATTGCTTTCCCATCCTCCGCTACAAGCACGCCCTCTTTATAAACCCTTTCTATTTTTAAAACATCTTTAAACACCAGTATATCTGCCACATAACCTGGGGCAATCCCTCCCTTATGTTTGAACCCGAAAAACATTGAGGGGTTTATTGTAGCCAGCCTGATAGCAGTGGGCAGCGAAAAACCATTCTTGATCAGCAAATGAACAGCATAATTTATGTGCCCCTCATGAACAAGATCTTCAGGATGCTTATCATCCGTACACAGGAGTATCCTGTGTACGGTGTTGTGATTTATTATAGGAAGAAGCCTTAAGAGATCCCTGGTGAGTGAACCTTCCCTTATCATTATCCACATACCTTTTTTCAGTTTTTCCATAGCTTCTTCCGGTGTGATACATTCATGGTCTGCCATTATACCAGTCGCAAGATAGGCATTAAGTTCATTACCGCTGAGATCAGGAGAATGGCCATCCATTACCCTGTCATGAAACAGCGATACCTTTGCGAGTACATCTCTATCTCCCTCAAGAAGTCCTGGGTAGTTCATCATTTCGGCCAGGCCAATAACCGATGGGTCACCCATAAAGATTTTCAAATCTTCCGCTTTTAAATTACCACCTGACATTTCAAAAGGGCCGGCAGGTACGCATGAAGGGAGCATAAAAAATATATCCATGGGTAATCCTTTAGAAGACTCGATCATAAACCTTATTCCATTGCCACCTGCTATGTTTGCTATCTCATGAGGATCCACAACTGCAGTGAGTGTGCCAAGTGGCACTAAAGCTTTTGTGAACTCAGTCGGAACACACATAGTGCTCTCTATATGCAGATGAGAATCTATAAAGGCCGGCGATATGTACGCGCCTTTAACGTCAACTACATTCTTTGCCTTATCATACCTTCCCACACCAGCTATCATACCATTATGTACTAATACATCCCCATCCTCTATAGACTCGTCAAATACATTTACAATGCGCCCGTTCTTTAAAAGCAGATCGCCTTCTGCCTTACCCAGTGCCACATCTATTAACTCTCTCAATTTATTCACATTATAGTCAAACATTTTTCACCCTCTCCCACAAAGTTTTAGTAGCTACCTCTAACAGCTTTGCCATGACCTCTTTTCATCTCTGCTGTAAGGACATGGTGCTCTT
Source organism: Calorimonas adulescens (assembly GCF_008274215.1). NCBI lineage: Bacteria > Bacillati > Bacillota > Clostridia > Thermoanaerobacterales > Thermoanaerobacteraceae > Calorimonas > Calorimonas adulescens. The sequence continues at coordinate 88,160 of NZ_VTPS01000007.1, forward strand.
TAAAAATTTTTCTGCTGTTCTTAAGCAACATTTTTTGCTCTCTTCAACTCAAGCCAGAGCCTTCCCAGCATTTATTTAAAGCCTTTTTCATGTTAACTCTTTAAAATCATATTTCCGGAAAAACATTGTAAGATACATACAACTATTCAAGAAGCCGGGCATGACAAAAAGGTGCCCGGCATCCACATATTCTGCATCAATATTGTTGCTTTTAAATTCCTGAGTATAGCCTTATCCCTCTTACAAGTTCTCCATATATATTCAGGAATATACTCCCATCAATCAGGCGGTTATTCTCACCTAATGTAAAGGACTACAGCACTATTAATAATCAACATTTTTTATTCTATGTTGGTTTTATCTAAATATAAGATAAATAATAAATATACCAGCTAACACATACATTGTCAAGCTTATCTGTTTTGCCTTCCCTGTGAAAAGTTTTAAAAGAACATATGAAACTATCCCCAAGACTATTCCTTCAGAGATTGATGATGTAAAAGGCATAGTGGTAATAGCAAGGAATGCCGGTATCGCCTCGGTCCAATCTTCTGAGATATCAATATCCTTTATAACAGATATCATCAGTAGCCCTACTATCACAAGGGCAGGTGCTGTAGCTGCAGAAGGTATAGATGTAAATATATTGCTCATGAATAACGCCATAACAAAGAAAAGCCCTGTCACTACAGACGTCAGCCCTGTTCTCCCACCTTCGGCAATACCTGCACTGCTCTCTATATAGGTTGTAACTGTGGATGTGCCCATAAATGCGCCAAATATGGTACCTATAGCATCGGTCAGGAGACCCCTTGTAGTATCCTTGGGGTCCATATTGCCATTCTCATCGGTCAGCTTTGCCTTTTGTGCACACCCTATAAATGTACCTATCGTATCAAACATATCTACAAAAAAGAACGCAAATATCACAGGTACCATTGAAACCCTTAGCGTACGGGCAAAGTCAAACTTAAAAGCAATTGGGGCCACACTGGGTGGAACTGAGAGTAGGTTTCTCCATGCTGGCTCAAAAATACCATAGGTTGCTGCAACATCAACACCTATAACCCCAGCATATATCCACCCAACGATTGACGTAACAAGAATACCCAATAGCAGAGCACCTTTTATCTTTTTATACATCATTATCCCCGTAACTACTAACCCAAATACAAAGAGTAGAGTCTGAGGATTTGTAAAGTCACCTGCTGTTAAACTGTTATCTACTATTTTTACTACTCCGGCATTTATAAAGCCTATGGACGCTATAAAAAGACCAATACCAACACTGATTGCCCTTTTAATATTTACAGGTATAGCATTTACAATTGCTGTCCTTATTTTTAAAGATGAGATAATCAAGAAAATAATCCCATCAAAGAGCACACAGGTAAGGGCAATCTGCCAGCCATTGGGTACATCCTTCAAAGGCCCGGACAAAACTAAACTGGCAAAGTAAGCATTTAAGCCCATCCCGCTTGCCAGTGCAAAAGGAAGATTGGCAAATACACCCATAAGTATTGTAGTTAAGCCTGCACTTAGAGCTGTTGCTGTAAAAAGTGCATCCTTTGGCATACCTGTCTCAGAGAGAATTATTGGGTTCACTGCTAATATGTAGGCCATCGTGAGAAACGTCGTAAGGCCTGCCGTAAACTCTGTTCTTATATCAGTCCCCCTTTCCTTTAGTTTGAAATATCTTTCCAGCGTAGATTGATTACCCTGTCTTGATTCCATATTTTACCTCCTCTAATACTCTATCCTTTATCGTCACCAAGATCCTTCCAATAATTAATGGATAGCCCCTTATCCTTATATTCATGGCATTTGTTATAACTGGAATCTCTCCATTTATATTTATCTCCGCAGCCGACTTTGCTCCACAAGGCCTTGTGGGTTATTGTAATCAAAGACATACTCTTCTGCAAGTGCATATCCCAGTCTTCCAGATACAACCCCATAAATTTCTCTCTTAAATTAATTTCGGATTTATTGAACAGCCGCAGCCCATAGCCGCCACATATTTTATCGGGCTCATACCCCTTATCTCTTAACAAATCTATATCTCTACATTTTCCCTACCCTCCTTCGTCATTTCACCTGTCTATTCAAATTTAAATGCTCACTCAATCCCACTTATACACGCTGCCAATAAAGTACATCTGGTATAGCATAACATTATTAACGAAGTATTTCATGGGAATGTATCAAACTCATGTTTTCTGCAAATTACATAATGTAGTATTCCCCATTTCCACACACGAAGCTTAAAAATAACCCCATGGTAAATACCTTGTCCAGTTCCTTTTTATACCATCTGCACTAAGACAAAAATCCTCCAACATCTCCATATAATTTTGCATAGCTATAAAAGGTATTAACTCCATTTTTAGCACGTTTCTGCCTCTACAACACATAGTATTTTCTTAAAATCTAATATTAAACCCTAAAAAAAGCCAGAGGTAATGGATATGCACTTTATATAATTATCATTTAATTTTAATAAAATTGCAAGGTTCAAAAATGGTGCATCAATAGCTGTCTCTTCAAATATCATCCTGTGAACCATATTTTTTAAAGAATACCTCTTTAAATAATCATGTTCTATCTCCTAATGTTTAAAAACTCTTCCAACGTTATGCCTTTATACTGCGGTCCCTGTATGGACCGTTTCATTCCCATAACAGCTATCAGAACCTGCACATCCAATATTGTAAAATAACCGTTCGCTCTCACAACATTACTATTTATCATTAATGAGCCTGCTGCTTTAGTATTGCAAAATACCAGTGAGATAACATAGCCTGAAAGATTAAAATTCACTTAAAATAATCAAATCCCCCATAACTATCCCCTGCCCCTATTCCCCTTCATACAGTGGAAAACCTTCAAGAATTTTAGAAACCCTATACTTAGCGTCATCTACACTATAATTATTCTTAATAACCGATGAAATAATGTCTGCTATCTCATCCATCTCTTTAACCCCAAGTCCCCTCGTGGTAACAGCAGGCGTACCTATGCGTATACCGCTTGTAACGTTTGGCCCTTTGGGGTCGTTTGGTACAGTATTTTTATTTACTGTTATGTTTATCTCTTCTAATTTCTTTTCAACGTCCTTACCGTTCACATCATATTTCCTCAAGTCTGCCAGCATCATATGATTATCAGTCCCGCCTGACACCAGGTCAATGCCCCTATTTAAAAGACCACCTGCTAAAGCCTTTGCATTTTGCACTATCCTTTTCTGATAGTCTTTAAAATCATCAGACATTGCCTCTTTGAAGCACACAGCCTTAGCTGCAATTATATGCATCAGTGGGCCACCCTGTGTGCCAGGAAATACGGCCTTATCTATGGCCTTTCCTATCCTCTCTTTGCAAAGTATTGCACCACCTCGTGGCCCCCTGAGTGTCTTGTGAGTGGTTGTGGTAACAACATCAGCATATGGCACGGGATTCATATGGTATCCAGCAGCCACAAGGCCTGCTATATGGGCCATATCCACCATAAGGTAGGCATTTACACTATCTGCAATCTCTCTGAGTCTCTTAAAATCTATCTCTCTTGGATAGGCACTGGCCCCTGCTACAATCATCTTTGGCATAGTCTCTTTTGCAATCTTCTCTACCTCGTCATAGTTAATCCTACCTGTGGTTGGGTCCACCCCGTATGGTATAAAATTAAAGTATTTTCCCGATATGTTTACAGGACTCCCATGGGTAAGGTGACCTCCATGAGAAAGGTTCATCCCCAGCACTGTATCTCCGGGACTTAAAAGAGCAAAATATACAGCAATATTGGCCTGAGCACCGGAATGCGGCTGGACGTTGGCATACTCGGCATTAAAAAGCTTTTTAAGCCTCTCTCTTGCTATTTCCTCTACCTCGTCCACAAACTGACACCCACCATAATATCTTTCCCCCGGGTAACCCTCAGCATATTTATTGGTCAGCACAGTACCCATAGCTGCCATGACAGCAGGACTTACAAAATTTTCAGAGGCAATTAACTCAATAGTATTCCTCTGCCTGCCCAGCTCTCTTCTTATACTAACAGCAATCTCAGGGTCTACCATCTCAATGGTCTTCAGGTCCATATCTTATGCATCTCCTTTTTTAGTTGATATAAAAACATATACCTCTATATTCTCTAAAAATCCTTTATTTCCTTCAAAAGTCTATCAATTCTTCAAACTTTCTGTTTCCAATTATAGACATCATAAATTCCCGGGCATTTTGTGTGGGTAGACTGCTGCATTGACCTGATCTTTAACACATGTGCTCTACCTCTGTCCAAACTTAAACCACTATTTACTATTACCAAACGTATATTTAACTACATTCATGTACATTTCTCATACAACCATCTTGTCCTTTTATACCTTATTATAACGTCTTTTCCCGTTCTCACCTTAATTATCCTACCCATTCCATAGGCTTCTTCCTTGCCTACAATATCTGCCTTATTTAATATTATGAAGATTTTCCCTTTTGCACCCTTCAGAAGGCCATCTGGATTTAATAACCTCAAAATGAGTTCTGCATCAACGGTCATTCCAAGTCTGTAACCTGTTAACCTGCATACCCTCTCAGCCCTGTACACATACTCTCCATCAAGCGGCTTACCTATAACATCAAGGCCAATGACTATGCAGGTGATGGTAGTACAGTCCGGCACTACCGGTTCCCATTCGGCAGGGGCTTTAAGAGACCTCCCCTTTGAACCATCAGCCTCTACCAGAATTACATCCCTTTTTATGCTTTTTATATCCCCCGGTAGAAGTCCAACAAGCTTACCATTGCTGTCCATGTCCCTTGCAAAAAATAGAGGATTCTCATCAGGTAAATCCTCTCTTAAAAAAACTGTTTTAACACCATGATACGGGTATATATGGGTTGTGGTTGTTATTGCCACAGTGTAGAACGGAATCATCTCATAAGTCAGATCTTTTATGATTGTTGTCTTGCCTCCGCCCCCAATAAAGCTTATTATATCACCTTTTGATATGCCTATAATATCTTTTAACATAACTCACAACACTCTCTCATAATGTTACACACTTAGTATTTAATCTTATCATATCATAAAAAGGGGATCATGATGATATCACTCACAGAATTATTTAATAAAATTAAGTCATATATCAGTGCCAGCAAATGCTGCTCTGATAAAATAACTCTTTCAGTTTACGGTCTGACTATAACTATGGAAAGAAGGACTGGAGAAACCATACCCCATGAGGTAACTGTGGTAGTGCCCCGGGTTGAATGCAGAAAAAAAATAAAGGATGGAGAAGAAGAAATTGAGGTTATATTAAATAGCATAACTGTTGTCCATGCACCACGTCATTCACTGGCCAGGCAATTTCAGGAAAAGCATAAAAAATAAACTGTCCAAAATTAACAGGCTACCTTCATGGGGTAGCCTATTGCAACACGATTATTAAATAATTAAATAGTCATAGCCACTTCATAGGCATCCCATATCGCACCCATGAGATTGGAAACTTGTTTTGCATCTCCGATAAGGTGTACAGGGACGCCACAATCTTTTATCTGCTCGTAAAGCCTGTTGTCGCTATTGTAACCTACTGCAGTTATAACAGTATCTGCTTCTATATTTTTAAGTCCATCTGCAGTTTTTACAGTAACACTGCCCTCTGTAACCGCTGAAAGGCTTGTATTAACTAACACCTCGACATTATAGTATGCAAGTAGTTCACGCAGCATATTGGCATTTGCGGCACACAGTCCCTTTACCTTGAGTATGTCATCCAAGACTTCAATAATGGTAACCTGCTTCCCGTCTTTTGCAAGGTCGTAGGCGATTTCACACCCTGTAAGACCTCCGCCCACAACTACAACCTTATTGCCGATAGGTTTTTTCTTTAAAAGAGCATCTATAGCTGTTACGACATTTTTACCATCGATACCTGGAACTGGAAGCTTCTTAGCCTTTGAACCAGTAGCTACGAATATTTCATCAGGATGCAAGCTGGTAACCAAGTCGGGGGTTACTTCTGTATTCAAATGTATCTTGACACCTAATTTGTTGAGTTGGAGTTTGTACCATTTTATCAGTTCCTTGTCACTCTCTTTGAAGTCTGGTGCTGCCGCCGCTATAAATACTCCACCAAGCTCCTCGCTTTTTTCATATAAGCTAACATTATGCCCACGCAACGCACTTACACGAGCTGCCTCCATACCTCCTATACCGCCCCCGATTACAACTACATTTTTCTTTTCTTTTGTAGGCTTTAGCTCATAAGCCTTTTCGCGGCACACAGCAGGATTTACTGCGCAGCACATATCTTTACCCTCAAAAATACGTGCCAGGCAGCCGTTATGACAGGCAATGCACGGGCGTATGTCTTCAATGTCACCTCTTTGAACTTTTGCCGGCCATTCTGGATCTGCCAATAATGGCCTGGCAAGTCCAACTGCATCTATCTCTCCGCTTGCCACCGCATCTGCGGCTGTATACGGGTCATCCATACGTCCTGCGCAAATAACAGGTATATTGACAAATTTCTTGATGTATTTCACATCTTTTAGATTGCACGCTTTGGGCATATATACAGGTGGGTGAGACCAATACCATGAATCATATGTCCCATTGTCTGCATCAAGTGCATCGTATCCTGCTTCCTCAAGTATTTTAGCTACTTTTGTACTCTCTTCAAGGTCCCGCCCAAATTCCTCAAATTCCTCACCTGGAAGAGCACCTTTATTGAAGCCTTTCATATAACTGCGCACGCTATAGCGCACCATAACGGGAAAATCATTGCCGCATTTTGCTTTAATGGCCTGAACTATTTCGCAGGGAAAACGCAGACGGTTTTCAAGGCTGCCTCCATATTTGTCTGTACGTTTATTCGTACAGCTCATTGTGAACTGGTCAAGCAGATAACCTTCGTGTACAGCATGTATCTCAACGCCGTCAAATCCAGCTTCCTTAGCAATTGCTGCACCATTAGCAAAACATTCTATATAGTGTTGTATTTCAGGTATAGTAAGCGCACGATGGCGTATGGCAGGATTCCAAACATTTGGTAAGTCGTCTGAAGGTGCAATCGCATCGCCTTCACACAGCCATTGAGGCGCAGTACGGCCCGAGCCAGCAGTTAGCTGCACAACTATTTTGGTCCCATATGAATGGATATTGTCAACAAGGTATTTTGAGTTTTTGATGTAAGTATCGGCTACCTTGTTGATGTTGTGTGCACTGCCGGGGACACGTTCAAACCAGTCCTGCACCTGCATTGCACCTGTAACAATAAGCCCAACGCCTCCCTTTGCTCGTTCTATAAAATAGTTTGCACCATCTAAGCTGTAGCTTCCGTCTTCATTTACCAGTCTGTGTGAATGTATCCCCATAGCAGTCATAACAATTCGGTTTTTAACTTCCATTTTGCCGATTTTCATCGGCTTAAAAAGACTTTCAAACTCGGTGTTCATCCTATTTTCCACCTTTCATAATTTGTTTATTATACTCAAGGTATAAATTATTTATACCTTAGTATAATATAAATATAGCACACACCATCTTCTATGTAAATATACCCAACTAGAAAATATAAGGGTAGTAAAACCTAAATAGCGTTGAAAATTGCACTAATTATGTTATATTAGTTACAGAACAGCAATGGAGGCATTTAAGATGAGTATGAATGAAATTACAACATCTGAAAGAATTATCGATTGTGCCCTTGAACTATTCAAACAGAGGGGTTTTGATAATGTAACCATAAATGATATTTGTAATGCAGTTAATATAACAAAGAGGACATTTTATTATCATTTTAAATCAAAAGATGATTTGTTGGGAAAATTCTACACAAAGGTGTATGATTTAAACAAGCAGAGCATTTCACGCTTGCTTTCTGCATCCAATTTCTGGGAGCAAATATGGATTATAGTTGGTGACTATGTGGATTATACTATTCAATACGGTCATGAAATCTTAAAGCAGGTGTTCAAGGCAAATTTAAATGAAAACAAAGGAACTTTTTCTTTAGAAGATGCCTTAGTACAGCAATTGTTGCTTCCAATAATTAAAAAAGCTCAAGAGGCTGGCCATGTCCGCAACCAATCCTCGCCTGAAAGCCTATATGAAGCCACTTGCCATATTGTAATTGGAATCGCAGTAATGTGGTGCATACATAATGGCGGTTTTGATGAGAAGTCTATTATACTAAGTAATTTAGAAGCACTCTTCGATGTGCCGCCTGAATTCAGTCTGATTAATACAACACATGGAAAAAAGTAAAAACACAGGACCTTCAAATCAAATCGAATAATTCAAACCAAAAAGCTCTTATATATTTGACATTGTGTTTATTTTTACATCTATGTATTCAGTGAAAATTACGATATATTTCATCATGCGGGCGTAAAATCCTAATAATCAGATGTTGTCAACAATCGAGTAGGCGGGGCTTCGCAGCCCCAACCTTTTACACTCTTACAAAGCCACCTGATAAACGTGACGTAATTCTTCACATCTTGCCGCACAAATGGGAAACAGTTTTGGCATCAGATGCAGTCTACCTCTCACCTAAAATACACACCAATAATAAAACAAGACTACTTTTGATCTTGTTTTATGTGCCCACAAATAACTATTTTCTGCGGTTTTTTAACCAACAAGACTTAAGACCACTTTTTTGGTATAGGAGACATATATTTTTTATCCAGTCACTCAGAAAAGCAGGCAATATCCTATATCTAACATAACCTATTTTCAACTCGCAATCAACTGGCAATCAAAAAGGATTGAGGCATATTGGCCTCAACCTGAAATTGAATTATCATCCCTTTATTGCTCCTGCTGTAAGTCCGGATATTATTCTTCTCTGGAATATAAGCACCATTATTATCAAGGGTATTGTCACCACTACAGATGCTGCCGCCATGTCACCCCATGGTAGCTCATGTTCACCGGGAAACATGGCAATGGCTACAGGTACGGTCCTCATTGCATCTTTGGTGTTAAAGACCAGCGCAAATAGAAATTCATTCCATGCCGATATAAAAGAGAGGATTGCAGTGGTAAATACCCCTGGTGCAGCTAAAGGAAATATTATCCTTATAAAGGTCTGCATGTATGTGGCACCATCTACCCTTGCTGATTCCTCCAGTTCAAAGGGTATCTCCTTGAAAAATGTGGTAAGGTTCCATATTGCCAAGGGCAATGTAAATGTGGTATAGGGTATTATAAGCCCTATATAGGTATTTAAAAGATGTATGTTCATCATGAATATATAAAGGGGGCTGACTATGGCTATACCGGGAAACATGGACACGGCAAGCACCAATGAGAGTATAATATTTTTACCCTTAAAGCGGAGCCTGGCCAGGGCATAGGCTGCAAAAGATGCTACAAAGACACTGAATACTGTGGTGCTTAAGGCTACAATAAAACTGTTTTTTATATACGTCAGAAACGGCCTCTTAATAAATACGGAATAGTAGTGATCCAGGTTTATTTTCTTTGGAATCCATACGGGCGGAATGCTCCACAGTTCGCTCTCACTTTTAATAGATGTCAATATCTGCCAGATAAACGGAAAAAGTATGAGAACCATTACCGTTATCACCATGATATAAAACATAATGCCTGATATACTAACCCTTTTATTTCTCATGCCGAACTCATTCCTCTTTTCAATTTAATCCTCCTTGCCGCCTGAGCTTAATATCCTGATGTATATCAGGCTTATAATAAAAATAAAGATAAATATTAAAACCGCCAGGGTAGAGCCCATGCCAAAGTCCATATTCCTGAAGAGGGTCTTATATGCATATACACTGAGGGTCTCTGTAGAGTTACCCGGTCCTCCGCCTGTAAGAACATATATCAGATCAAACACTCTAAAAGCATCCAGCGTTCTGAAAATAAGCGCCACCAAAATGGTAGGCCTTAAAAGAGGCAATGTGATCGTTGTGAATTGCCTCCAGGGTGATGCTCCGTCTACCGTGGCAGCTTCATAGAGTTCCTTCGGAATTACCTGGAGACCTGCCAGAAGCAGCAGAGCCATAAAAGGTGTGGTCTTCCACACGTCTGCTGCAATAGCTGCGCCCATGGCTGTAGCCTCACTTCCCAGCCATGCTTTATATTCGGGTATTATATGCAGTTTGACCAGTATATCATTCAGCACACCCAACTGGTCATTGTATATGAACTTCCACATCATTGCCGACACGGTTGTTGGTATGGCCCACGGCACAAGAGCAGCAGCTCTCATAAGGCCCCTGCCTTTGTATTCCTTATTCATCAACATAGCTATGCCCAGGCCAAAGACCAGTTCCAGTGCCACAGAAATTACCGTAAATTCTACGGTATTTATAGTGGCATTGATGAACCTGTCGTCATTAAAAATGGTGATATAATTCTGAAGCCCTATAAATTTCGTCATGTCCGGAAACTGGAGCCTAAGCCTATGAAGGCTCAGCCAGAATGTCTGTACCACAGGATATAATGCAATAAGACCGATGCAGAGAAGTGCAGGCATCACCATAAGATAGCCGAACTGTGATTCAGTCATGCTCCGTTTATGGGCTTTATTTGTTGTATTCATAAAATCAATCATTCCCTTCAAAAAGCAGAAAGTAACTATATCATTTAAGCAGGGACTCCGGTACAAAGCCGGAGCCCTCTTTACTTAATTTTATTTACCCATAATTGACTTAATATCTTTCTCTACATTGGATATGGCTTCTTCAGCAGTAATATTTCCGGTGAGTGTCTTATGGAAGTTTATCTGCATTGAGTCGGAAATCTGGGGATAGAAAGGTGATACGGGACGCGGCCTGGCCGATATAAATGCGCTATAAAGGTCTTTATAGAACGGGTTTTTGGCCAATACTTCTTCATCCTCATATACAGCCTTTCTGGTCGGCAGGTTCCCGCCCACGAGGGCAGTTGTCTTCTGTCCCCCTTCACTGCACATGAACTCTATGAACTTATATGCCTCATCAGGATGTTTGGAATACTTGCTCACTGCCAGATTCCATCCGCCCAATGTCGGTGCACCGGCCTGGCCTTGCGGACCATGCGGCAAAGGTGCAATGCCTACCTTACCCTTTACCGGTGAATCATCTCCATTGAGTACAGCCCATGCATAGGGCCAGTTCCTCATAAACAGTGCGTCACCCTGCTGGAATACGTTCCTTGCGTCCTCTTCCATATATGTGGTAACACCCTCAGGAGCTATCTTCTCATCAACCAATCTAATCATTTCTTTAAGCCCTTCCACCGCCCGGGGAGAGTTTATAACAACATTACCGCTGCTGTCCAGGACATCCCCGCCATTTCCGTGTATAAACTCAAGCGCATCGCATACAAGCCCTTCATACTGATTGCCTTGGAAGACTATACCATACTTTATGCCGTTTTTACCGATGTTCTCTTTGGACATCTCTATGAGTTCCTCCCAGGTCTCCGGAGGAGTCGTTATTATGTCCTTTCTGTAGTACAGCACACCGGCATCGGTATATTCCGGAAGTGCATAGATCTCACCGTTATATGTAACAGCCTCGATGGGCCCTGACAGGAATTTCTCCCTTTCGCTTGCAGGAAATTTATCGCCCAGAGGCAAAAGCCATCCAGCACTGGCAAACTCAGCAGTCCATATGACATCCATTGCAATAACATCTATACTTGAATCCTGTGCCTGCAGTGCTGTCACATATGCATTGTGCTGGTCATCGGTGGACCAGGGCATCTCCTGGAAATCCACTTTAATATTTGGGTTTTGCTCTTCAAACTCCTTTATAAGCATCTGAGTCCTCTCTGATGTGTCTTTTCCTGCCCTGTATACGATTGTTACAGGCTCTTGTGTCTGCTCGGGCTGAGTACTTTCTCCCGGCTGATTGGTATCACTGCTGCTCTGCTGCCCTCCGCCGCAGCCGGCAGTAAGTCCTGCTATAAGCAGTGCGACAAGCAAAATCGAAAGAAATCTAAACCCTCTCATGGTTATCCCCCTTTCTATTATTCATCTTAAGTGTAACATCCGCTATAAAATAAAAAAACGGCAAGATACCACAATAAGGTGTAAAATTTATCTCTGTGCAGCCTCTCTAAATTCAGCCGGGGTATAACCTGTTATCTTCTTAAATACCTTGCTGAAATACTTAGGGTCAGAGTACCCGACCTCCAGGGAAACAGTATATATTTTTATCCTTTTGTCCATAAGGAGCCTTTTGGCCTTCTCCACCCTGTACCTGGTCAAAAAGTCTGTAAAGTTCTCTCCGGTAACCTGCTTGAAGACAAAGCTCAGGTAATTGGGTGTGTAGTGCAGAATGTCGGCAATAGAGTTCAGGTTCAGGTTTTGGTCGCCAAACCTCTCTTCAGTAATCCTGTATATCTCATCTACTATATCCCTGTTCCTCGAATTCTTCCTGATTTCAATATACTCCATGGTTGTAATAAGCATGTCATTTAACCATACCTTCAGTTCTTCCAGGGTATGCATGCCGTTTACTTCACGCCATGGATCGGAGTCTTTAAAAAGTATGTCGGGGTTCTCGTTAATCTCATAGATTACCCGCGAAAGGGTCACAATTATCTCAAATATCCATCTCTTGGCTATAGAAATAGGAACCATAGACTCGGTTATGCGTTTAAACACCATATCAATACCCTGTATAACATTTTCCTTTTTCCCCATTTTAATAAAGGGCAATAGGGACTCCGTAAACTCATATATATCCTGATATATGCTGTCTCCCGAAGGTTCCATGTCTCTTAAATAAATGGTTGAACCCTTTCCCAGATAAAACCTGTAGCCCACTGCATTTACAGCCTGCTCGCAGGACTTGTGTATTCTTGCTATGGTATTTACTATATTTCCCACACCCATAGTTACATTAAATCCTCTTGAAGCGAGAAATTCATGGAGATGATTTCCTATCCGCTCCCATATCTCCTCTGTGGGTTTAAGCTCTTTATACCCATTTATTATAACCATTTGAATGTTATCCTGCTGCTCTGCAACAAAACCATTGAGCTTCAAGTCGTTTAAGAAGTCATCTATCTCACGCCTCAGTTTAAACATCCTTATTTGCTTATCCTCTTCACCTATGTCATCAATATCCTCCGGCAGCACGGCTATACAGAAGCTATAAGCATCATCAATATGAATATTAAGATATTCGGCCCTCTCCTTCATTTGCCGGTTCCAGCCTCCCTTAAGGAGTACATTTAAAAACCTTTCACGCAGTTCAGGCATGGAATCCCTTAAAAGCTCTCTTATCCTTTGATTTTCCTCTTTTTTGATAAGTTCATTCTCCCTGTCTTTCTTTGCCCTTAAAACAGTATCTATAAGCAGATTTGGGTCAGCCGGTTTTAAAAGGTAGTCAAAAGCCCCAAGGCTTACAGCCTTTCTGGCGTAGTCAAAGTTATCATAAGCTGTGAGTATCACTACCTTTATACCATTATCCAACTCCTTAACCCTTTTGATTAAATCCAACCCGTCCATACCGGGCATCCTGATATCGGCAATCAACACATCTATATTAAGCTCCTTAGTCATTTCATAGGCACTGAGCCCATCCTCCGCTGTGTATACCTCCGTAAATCCCTTTGTTTTCCATGGTATACTGTTAGCTATCCCATTCCTTACTAAAGGCTCGTCGTCTGCTATTAAGAGTCTCATCATATCACCTCGCCTGGTAAAAGTACAGTCACATTTGTACCTTCTCCGGGCTTACTTTCAAACAGCAGCCCATATGCTTCTCCGTATTTTAACCTTATCCTTTCTCTTACATTGCGTATACCTATACCCTCTTCTTTTTCAGTGGTACTCATGCCTACGCCGTCATCCTTTATCACAATCTTTATAAATTTCCCTTCGAACATACCTTTAATGCTGATACGGCCAGGCCCCTTTTTGGGTTCAATACCATGTATTATGGCATTTTCGACCAAAGGCTGCAGTATAAACTTAGGCACCTTTTCCTCCATTATCTCGTCCTGAAAATCCAAAGTATAATCAAACTTATCTCCATACCTTATCCTCTGGATATTGAGGTAGCTCTCAATGCATTTTAATTCATCTTTCAGCAGAACATCCTCACTTCCGCTTAAGGAATACCTCATAACCTTGGCAAGAGATGTAACCATGAGGCTTATGTCCTTTGCATTATAGCTCATGGCCATCCAGTTTATAGAATCCAATACATTGTATAGAAAGTGAGGATTTATCTGGGCCTGCAGTGCGGCCAGCTCAGCCTCTTTACGTCTGTAATTGGTTTCATATACCTCTCTTATAAGAGAATTTATCCTTTCGATCATGGAGTTAAAACCGTGCCCCAATGTACTTATCTCATCATTGGATTTAAGGTCAACTCTTACATCCAAATCACCGCTCTCCACATTTTTCATGGCTGCTATAAGGACATTCATGGGTCGTGTAACCCCTACTGAAATCAGATACGCAAATATAGCGGCAAGAAGAATACACAGAAGGCCTACAAACATAGTGTAGTTTTTTATCACCTGTGCCCTCCCGCCTATTTCATTATAAGGTACTATTCCGATTAATTTCCATCCAGTTGATTCAACGGTATTGAACAGAACTATCTTTCGAACGCCGTTCTCTGTCATGAGAAAGTTCCCGCTATCTCTGTCAAAAACCCTCTTTACATATTCAACTCCATCCAAATTTTTGCCCAGCATATCAGGATCATTGTGAAACAGGATATTGTTATTTCTGTCCACCAGAAACACATGACCTGTCTTGCCCAAAACTATGTCCCCAAGTATGTTCCTTAAGGTTGATATACCTATATCCACAGACGCAACGGCCAGCGGTTTATTATGGTTTTTAACCGATTTTATCAGCTTTACCGCTGAAATAACAGGTTCATATACAAAGTAGTCCCTGTGGGGCCCCCTCCAGTAGATGTTGCCTCCCAACTTTACTGCCTCTTTATACCATTCGCTGTCTTTTACCAGACTGTTGTTGAATATATAACCCCCTCCGCTGATGTCAGGATAAAACTCCTTATTTATGGCAAATACCTCAAAACTCCTATACCTCATATTAAACCCACCCGGATAGCTTATCGACCTGTTTATATTTACAGCCTCCTGCGCCTGTTCCAATGGCCCAGATGTCAAATCGTTATCAAGGCTCTGCTGCAACTCTCTGTTCATAGATATGGAAAAAAGTATATCGTTGGTCTCGTTTATAATACTGGTTACGTTCTTATTTGCCTGAGACAGGGTCTGGGTTATAGAGGTTATAGAACCCTCATCAATAATCCTTGATACCCACCATGCAGACAAGAAGCCGACTGCCGTTAAGGACGGAACAATCAATATAATAAAATAAATAAACACCTTACGGGCAAGCTTTGAACTCCTCACCTTATCCTTCCCTTCTAAAGGCAGCTTCAAAACTACTGCCTATGGCAGCAAAATGGAAATTATCCTGTCTGTATCCCTCAGGTCCCTCAAAACCAAATCGGCTTTGTAAAGTGTATCAGGTTTACCTATGCCTATGGCGTACATGCCAGCTTTTTTAATGGCCTCTATACCTGCCTGCGAATCTTCCACACCTATGCACTTTTTAGGAGGTATGCCAAGGCCCTTTGAAGCATTTAAAAATATCTCAGGGTCCGGTTTGCCGTTCTTTATCCGATCGGTATCTACTATATATTGGAAATAATCAATGATTCCCAATCTCTCCAATACCGTACAGGCATTCCTACTGGCCGAAGCCACAGCTTTTTTTACCCCCAGCTCATTCAGCCTTTGAAAGAGTTCAGATACACCGGGTAAAAGGTCCATAGGTGTAATCTTTGATATCATCTCCTTATAATACAGGTTCTTCCTATCTGCCAAAAACTGTTTTCCCTCATCGGAAATCTCTATATCATTCTCATTCAATATGATATTCAAAGACTCCATCCTGCCTATACCCTTAAGCTTTTCATTTATTATCTCATCAAAGTAACAGCCGATCTCTTCACATAATCTCTTCCATGCTGCGTAGTGAAATCTCGCTGTATCGGTCAGCACACCGTCCAGGTCGAAAATCATGCCTTCATACCTTAACATCTTTATACTCCTTTACTATATCCTCAGCTGGTTTAAGCAAAAGTTTCTCATCATAATGATAAACTGTCAGAGGATTGCCGTCTATAAGGGTATACTTTACAATGTTCCTGTTTATGTCTACCATTATAGATCTTTCCCGATACCTTACCTTGAAGCACAGTCTGGACCAGTCCTTATACAATACAGGCTTGAAGTGAACCCCGTCCTCATAAACCCTGAAACCCCCCGCTCCCATCGTCAAAGCCATCCATGCCCCACCCATATTAGCGGCATGAATCCCGTCCTTTGTGTTGCCATTGACATCATCCAGGTCCATCCTGACCGAATTTTTCAGAAAATCATAAGCCTCATCAAAATACCCCGACTCTCTTGCCATAATGCTGAATATAGATGGTGAGAGTGATGAATCATGTGTTGTTATGGGTGCATAAAAGTCATAGTTTTTCTTTATATCCTCTCCCTTAAAGTATTCACTAAGGAGAAACATCATTAAAAGCACGTCCGGTTGTTTACAGAGCTGATACCTGTATATATCCAGATAATGCCTGTGAAGAAGCAGAGGAAGTTCATCCTTTATCTTATTAACCTCCACCCTCTTTTTATATAAAAAGCCGTCATCCTGGGGTATGATCCCTGACTCATCATTCGGTAGGTACATATCACAGGCGGCTTTTTCCCAAAGTATAATCTCATCTTCACTTATCCTTATCTTCTCTTTTAAAGTCCTATACTCCTCAGGTTTTTCTTCCATCAACCACTTTGCCACAGACACGGCATATTCAAAATTCATTTTTGCCATATAATTGGTATAGGCATTGTTGTCCACCAGTGCAGTATATTCATCGGGTCCTGTAACACAGTTTATACAAAATTTTCCGCCTTTTGCCGGTATGAAATCACCTATGCTCATCCAGAACCTGGCTGTCTCAAAAATAATTTCAGCACCCATATCAATGAGAAACTGTCTATCGCCTGTAGCCATTACATAGGATTTAATTGCATAGGTTATATCGGCGTCTATGTGGTATTGAGCGGTACCTGCAGGGAAATAGGCAGAGCATTCAGGTCCTGTAATGGTTCGCCATGGATATAGGGCACCTTTATGGCCCAGCTCTGTAGCTCTTTCCCTTGCTGCATCAAGTAGATTATACCTGAACTTCAAGATGAGCTTTGCATAATCAGGATTGGTGTAAAGAAAAAACGGAAATATATAAATATCCGAATCCCAGAAATAATGACCTCCGTAGCCTTCACCTGTCAGCCCTTTTGCAGCAATATTTGTTTTACCGTCTCTACCCAGCGACTGCAAAAGAGAAAACATACAGAATCTTATCCCCTGCTGAATAGCATCATCGCCCTCAATCATAATATCTGATCTTTTCCAGAACTCATCGAGAAACTGTCTTTGCTCCTTCTCTATAACGGCCAGGCCATCCTCCATAGACTGTTTTAACTCTTTTTCGGCCAGGCCCTTTAGATTTTCCTCAGTTGCGTCCATGCTTGTATAACATGTTATATATTTAACAATAGTGAACTCCTCACCTTTCTTAATTTTAGCAGTAAACCTGTGTTCCAACACATCCAGGTAAAAGCAGCCCTCCATATCTGCCTCAAAGTTTGTCTCATGTTTTGCACCACACAAAAGATAAAGGCCGCTGTTTGTTGTTTTCTGCTCTATCCAGCCTCCGTCTTTCCAGATGCCATGCCCCACAGTACTCATAGTCCTCCCCTTAAGCCCGGACCCAACCCTCATGTCGTCAGATACTTCTGTATTCCCCATGGCGCCATCTATTTTAGATATAAATTCAATTTCCATATCACCATTTAAAGGTTTAACAGTACATGATACCACAGCCACATGGTGTCTCTTAAATGATATCAGCCTCTTTATATCTATCTCTACCATGTCGCCATTAGGTGACTCCCACAAAACCTTTCTTTCAAGAAATCCGTTCCTCATATCCAGAATCCTTTGGTATGAATGGACTCTTCCCGAAAACATATTAAACTCACAGCCGTTTATGACGGGTTCTATTATCTTTGCATCAGGTACATTAAGCATGGCCTGGCCTCTCCTGGCAAACCCATATCCATCCTCCGGATAGGATATCTTGTACTCGTCATAAAACCCATTTATGTACGTGGCATTAAAAGAATTGTCCGGAGGCCCAAAATATCCCTCTTCAAAACTTCCTCTCATGCCCATGTATCCGTTTCCTAGTGAAAATATGGTTTCTGCTTGGAGGTTCCTCCATACCTCATAGTTTGTTTCTCTTATTTTCCAACTGTCATATGTAATATCCATTTCTCTCACCCCTAACCTTGGTTGTATATACTCTTTGAGTTAAATATGATTCAAGTATATAAAAACCTATAGCAGGGATGATAGTGAGCATCGCATGCAACCTTAAAGTGAGTCCATGATACTCTTAATGAGTGACAAATGGAGCCGGGGCATTTGGCATGGACGCCGAATAAAGGTACACCCGGCGGAATGTAGCACAAATTATTAGAGTATCAAGACGAATGATCAAGTTCATGGATGCCACTATCATCCGAAAATAACTTTACTACGCAAGAATAAAATGTGTTGTAACATGGAGGCTATATCCCCTTGTAATTTATTGTATCTCCAAAATAAGGTCAACACAATCAGACAAAACCAATATAAGGTGTCATTTTTATCAAAAAGCTGCTGAAAATAAATATCAGCAGCTTTCAGATTGAAGGTAAATCCCACTTTCTGTTCGTAAAAGATAGCGTAAAATTTTATTAACTCATTTAGCAGGAAAAATCAGTCCTGATGTAGAAATAAGACCTCACCATCCTACAATCCGGATGAGTATAAAACTCAAGGAAGGTGAGGTCTTATGAAATTAATTCTACTTGTCCTTAAGAAATTCCTTCTTGTATCACAAAAAATATTTGATCTATTAAATTGATCTATTAAATGGAAAGTACACATACCCGGAATTTGAAGCAGAGCTTAAAGAACTTTTAAATGAACTCGGACGTGAAAGTTGTGCCCACTCCCTGCGTCCTCATCACGATCCTGTCAAATGGAGAAAGGTCGTTTATTCTTCTGGCTGTTATCTTCTTTACATCCATGCAGACACAACTCAATGCTATAATGAGCGTATCCAGAACAAAACCAGGGTTTATCCCAGTACCCAGCGCAGTTACCTTATGTGTCTTAGCAAGCTCATCGATCTTTGCAGATATCTCAGGCTCGCTATACTGCGGATATGCCATCCCCTCGGCAATAGTTATAACATTTTTGCCGCTTTTTCACTATCTTTTCTATCTGCGGATATACCTCTTTTACAAACGAAGATGTGGCAAGGAGGACTATGTCAGCACCCCTCTTGAGTATTTCATCAGCATCATTGGATACAAGTACCCCAGTAAGCCTGCCCATGTTTAGAACCTCTCCCAGGTCCTTGCCATTCTTTTCCGACCTTGAAGCAATAGCCCCAACAATCTGAAAACCTTTTTTCTCCAGTATCATCTTAGTCATACCGCCGCTCATGGCACCCGGGCCCCATATAATTACCTTAATATCTTCCATATCTATCTCTCCTTTTAATTTAGATTTGTACATAATTCTATAAGCAAACTTCGTGCCATGCCGCCATACAGCTAATTCGCAGCTTCACAGGGTACAGCATGTGCAAAATATTTTGCATATACTTATCTGTTTTGATCCTATCTTTCTATTTTCATAATAATTGTCAAATTTTGTGCAAGTTTTTTCGCGTCATTGTTACATATAAAATTCCAGGCTTGTGTGTGCCTGAATTTTTATATCTGATACTTACAGAAGTTATGGTATATTTAATTTATTATCTCCACTTTATACTTGCTCTTTAGTTTGTCTATATAACTCTTCATATAAGAATCGATATACTCAGTGTCAATCCTTTTTTCCGCCGGAATACTCGATAATATCTCCTTCCTTAATTTGCCTATGGCAAGTGCCTTCTGATATTCCGGCACAAGTGGCTGCCAGTATTCATCCTCGGTCATACCCATACCTTTTATAAATTCCTTCAGGTTGTCGTAAGCCGCTATCATCTCATCCCTATTTGGTGTGTCTATTTCACCGTCCACGATTTTTTGTATCGTCTCTCTTGTCTGGTCTGCATATTTTTGTGCTTCTTCCATGCTCACTTCATAACCCTTACTCTTTGCCTCCTGATATAGTAACTCATCGTCAATCATTTTCTGCAGGGCACTGTCAGCATCCCATGACGGTTTTGGTGGCACTGGTACACCTTTATTTTTAGTTTCATCTGCCGTCTTCTGATATTGCACTTCCTGCAGGTCGTATAACACCATCATTTGATCCACATCATTTTTTGTTATTTCCACATTCCCTACCCTTGCAACAACTTCTGTGCTTTTATTTTGTGAGATTTCCTTTACCTTCTGTCCTGTGTACAACCATTCATTAATACCCCAAACAGCAACCGCTGTTATAAGCACCACTGCAATTACTATCATAAATACGATTGTTTTTCTCTTCACAGTAAACACCTCCTTAATAATTTGTTACATCAAAAAAGTGAAAAATGTTTGATGTATCTGGAGCATATACTTCTATATTACCTAAAGGCATATTTGCCCCTTCCTCAGCAGTCCCACCCAACGTTGATTTACTTACCATCATGGTTCTCCCTGTTCCCAAAGAGGTCTATTATACCAACTTGAATGGCTTTGATTACGCACATGAAGATGGTATCATCTGGTAACTTCTTTTTTATGGTGCTGCTTGATATAAAAAGTTCATCGCATATTTTTGTTCTCTCACAGCCACGTGCTTTCATGCTCAGTATCTCTTTGGTCATGAGGATCACTCCCTTTATAAAACAAATGATGGAGGAAAGACCTGGTCAGCTTTGGTCAGATGTAAAAGGAAATATCAATCAGGTTTACAGCAGAGTGCTCACCGGAATAGGATTTGCCAATGATAAGATAGGATTTTTGTGCTTCCGCTATGAGTCTGCTGATTTTACACCAGCTATATGCCGGACACAAGACGGCTGGATAACCTGGAAAAAGGTATCTATCACATTACCATCAAAATTTGACGGCTACGGAATCACACCGCTGTCTCCTGCCTTTGATGGTTTACATGATACATTGCCATTGTTGTTATATAGAGAGGATGGTACAAATTTTATTATTTATTTGACCAGCAATGATTATGGTAAAACATGGACCTATGATGAAACATCACAATCATCCTGACCATAATTTAAGGACGGCTATGTATAAACATATAGCCGTCCTTAAACCAATATATAACTAGTCACCCTGCTCAATCTTAATAATATGCATGGTTATACTATCTGTAGCATTTAATAATTTGTAATCTCACCATGATAATTAATTCTGTAATTAAATGTCCCGGCTGATAGACCGTTAAAATAAAGTTTTAGAGTGCCGGTGTTTCCGCTTTTACTTGTAGTATAGGTAAAGTCGTGAGCGAGCTCTCCTGTAATCTCAGCAGTAATGCTGCTGATTTCACTCCATTTATCCACTTCAGAATACCAGCCAGTCACTGTCGAATATACTGTAGCTATTAGAACCCCATCCCTATCATAAACCTTATGGCTAAATGTCACCGACGCCTGCTTCTCAGGTACTGAACCAGGACCATCCACACCTTCAAGCCCCACTTCTACAGGCTCGCTTTCTATAACATAATCATTTTCCTGTTCAACAGGGGTTGTTACAATTATTAAACCCAAATCTGTATTTACATCTATCGTCGCATTAACTGGTTTGTTCACTATTTTCGAAAAATCATCTGCATTGGAGTTAACATCTTGAGCAAACACATTCATTGGCAATGCCACAAACAACAGCATGCTGCACAGGCACAAGCTCAGCAATTTTCTGTTCATCGTTATTTCCTTCTTTTAAATAAATTTTTATTAACGTCATTTACCAATTCTCTAATCAAAGTATGAATTACTTTTGCATTTCATTGTCTATAGCCCATTGGAATCATCTCCCAAATTTCATCTTTATTTAAGCATATCACTATTAGTCTATATTGTAAAGAGCCGCAAAGGCCCAACTTTTTAGCCATATTTAGTTCAATATTATAAGTATAACTATAATATGGTGGCCCTGTAGGGTCCAAACTATGCATTTACCTTATTATGGTATGCAAGAGTACGGACCTACCTGAGTATGTTCCCAAAGGGATCTATTATACCAACTTGAATGGCTTTGATTGTGCACATGAAGTCATATATTGTTTAGGTACTATATATCAAATTTTTAATGTGATAGTGCCCACGGGTCGTATTTTATTTGATGACCGTAGACAATATTCTTCAGATATTTACTGTCTATATTACGTTGTCCAGTCACATAGTATCCTTGGTTGTGATTTGCCTCATTATTTACAAACCCTACAATGTAGGATATTACAAAAACATCATAAACTCCTTCAGGGTCTCCTTGTGAATGCCTCCACATCCTGACTGCAAATTCGAATATGGGCTCATCTTTTGAGCCTCCTATTACTCTCGCATCAAGTATCTCGTATTTGGGTATATAGTCCCCCGGTGCACCAGTCCCCTCTACATGCTCCCCCGGTGCACCAGTTGACTCATCAGTAATAGGGTATACATAACTACTATATGGTGGGAGACCAACAGTAATATAACTCCCTGTATATGTTGCAAGATATAGGTTTAATATGCCCAATGCTTTGGTAAAACCTGTATCTCTATCACTATAGTTGCCTTCGAATGGGAATGGGTCATCCCATATATTTTCAGGAGTAATTATGCCTACTGTAGATGTTTTTGGATCCCAGTCTACTGCGCTTCCCGTAGCTTCTGCTGCAGCCCTCACAGGTACAAGTAGGCGGTTGTTTACCATACGCGGCTGCACATCAGTCTTTATCTCTTTGCCGTTTAAGGTAAGCTTGATAGAAGCTGATGCAAATGCTGCCCCTGCCATGAATGTAAGAACCAGTGTCAGTACAATAGCAATTTTCTTCTTCACGCTAATTACCCCCCCTTATATGGTTGAGCACAGTATGCCTATCCCGAGGCTTGAACCACCTGCATGCATTATTTGCAGCGGCACGTTTATACTCGAGTTTGCTGGCACGTTTTTGTCTGTTACATTGGCTACCTGATACGGGTCTGTATCAGAACCACCTGTATTTATTTTGGGGATACCGTATGTGGTCCCGTCTACCTTAATCGCACCTCCATAAATTCCGCCTCTTGGACATATCCTTATGCGAACAGTCTTCTGTGCGCTTGTATTGTTTGTAAGCTTCAATGTTATTTTATATGTTGCTCCAAAGTGACCAGTGTTTGCCAATGCATTAGATGAGTCATAACTTGCGGATTTTGTGAAGACTATATCATTTGCACCGTTTGATATGAGCCACATCTTATCTCCAGTTCCGACAGTGTAGCTTATATCTTCTCCCTGCACTTCCGACCATGACCAGCTTCCTCGGGTATCACCAGACGCAGGAACTGGCGCACTTTGATTTACTCTTAAATTGGCCGATGGATCAGTGCTGGCTACAACCCTTACTCTATATACCATATTCTGTCCCGAAGTACTGCTTATGTCAAAGTCCATTATGCATCCGCGTACATAATTATTGGTAAGAGTATATTCCTTTATCTCCCCTACACTGTTCGGATTGATTGTAGAATCGAGTGGGCTTGTGCTGTCCATTGTACCACCAAGACAAGCCTTCGCTAAACATATACCGTCATTTGTTATATAATCACCGTTTACAATAACCTCATTTCCCAGCTGCCATTTCAGGTTTTTTACCTGTATTGTTCTGCGTCCATATGAATACCCTATACGACACACTTGTGCCTGATGCTGAGTCATGCCATAATGTAATTATTTTATTTGAGCCAAAGGTGGTTGAATCTAATTTTTCAGGACTGTCAGAAACTAACAGCCTCCGCACACCGCTCCCGGTGCCACTTATTTGGGGAGGATTTGTTGGTACAGTCATAGTGCCGATACTCAAATTTCCTTGAGTACATGACATACAAAACATCTCCTTAGAAAATTAATATTTGCTTCATTCGTATTGATGCCAATTCAACTTTCAAATTGACCATCTCCCTATATAATCTATACTTGTATTATAGTACTTAATGGACAAAAGAAATATTAAAATTATGTTACAAAAAAAGTTAAATTTAATTAAGAAATATGGAAGAGTATGTAATGGAATTTGGAATAATTTTATAGACCGGGTGAAATTACCCCGGTCTATTAATATATGGATGCTTTTTTCCATGCTGAGATTTGGTAAAAATATTAAGTGGTTTATAACATCACCCATGCCTATAATATAATTTAATATTCACGATACTGAGGGTGCAAAAATACTGTGACGCAAAACCTTAGAAATGTAATTAAAAATAGGCTGCCTTATAGCGATTATAAAATCACCTATAAAGACAGCCTATCTACGGAAGTCCCTTACTTCATAAGTAAATTATAGCATGAATTGCGCAAAACACATCAAAAAGTTTACGAACGCAAAAATTTTGATAAAAATTATGAAACGGAAATTCTAAATTCCACACTTATCAAAGCAACTTTTAAGTCAAATGCTACCAATTCCGTGATGAGAGGAATTCTTGATGTCCGAACAAAGGCCAGCAGTATACCTACAATCTGAGGCTTATCAGTTCACCTGCCGTGAATCAATGTCTCCCCTCCGTAAGGAAAAACCTATGCTCATTAATAAATAAGGATTTCCTGGCATTGTAACTTCCGGCAATACAGCCATGAGAAAAGTCCAATGCTCGGAAATCCTTTATATATCTAAATTTTAATTCTTATTATTTTTCTAAAGTTACTGTGACAAACGTGCACCAGCTGCAGGCGGTGTCGGCATTTCCTTGCCTAAGACCTGAGTAACAAACTTATACATTACTTCAGTGTAAGAGGGTATACCTGGGAAAGTCTTTGCAAATTCATTCATTTTGTTGACGTTATCGATATTGAAATGGACAAGTTCTCGGAATGTACTGTAGAATTTGTATTGTGGGTTCAACCTGTCGGACACGATCTTGTGGAAGCGTGCAAAGGATTCCTCCGAATCGTCGCCAGTAGTAAAGATATCATCCAATACTGCAGCAGCAATTTTACCTGAAATCATGCCGGCCGGTATTCCGTAGAAATGTGCACATTCAGGCTGCGAGCACGCGTCACCAATCACTAATGCACCGTGAGCATAGTTTTTCTGAACTTCAGTGCAGCCCACCAGGCGCCAGCCTTTAAGTTCATCAACAAGCTTTGCGCCTTTGAAGAAGCGCTGACCATTTTTTGAGTAATTGACATACCAGTTAAATATTTCCTCAAGCGACATATCAAGTGCTTCAATAGTTTCGATCGGTATAACCATGCCAAGTGTACCGCAACCCGGCTTATCATGCGCAGAAATCCAGCCGAAGGACATTGTCTTGCGGGCTTTTTCGTAGTTCGGGATACTTTCTGGCAAATAGAACTGTAAAACTGTACCTGGTTTTAGTTCAGGAGGAAGATTCGTGAAGTAACCGCGAGCAGCGAACATAGACAGAGAAGGATCTTCGTTGAAGATACCCAATTGTCGCGCTAGCATGGAGTGAGAACCATTGGCAATTACCACTGCATCTGCTTCATATTCCACAAAATGGTTGCGCAAATAACCTCTTATGCCACAGACTCTGCCACGTTTAATGATTAACTCCGTTACGTTAAAATTTTCTATAAACTCGGCTCCAGCTCTTACAGCAGCACGTCGTACAATATCATCACCGATTCTACGGGGAACGATCAACATTTCACCTTTCGATTCATCTTTTTCACCATTTTCATGAGTACCTAACCTATAAGTGACGACTTCCTCGTTAGGGCTTGCAAGTATAAAATATTCTCCACCGCTTACAGTATTTTGAGCTTTCATTTCCTCATAAATGCCCATATCATCGAATATAGGTTTTAAAGAAGGAAGCCATCCATCTCCACATACTTTGTCGCGCGGCCATGTTTCTTTGTCTACCAGTAAAACATCAAGACCTCTCTTGGCACAATAGAAAGCAGCCGATGAACCAGCAGGGCCTGCGCCCACGACTATGACCTGTCTTTTCATGCTTTTTCAACTCCTTCCGATTTGGCAACTAGAGTAATCACATCGCCCTTCGGGCAAAGTTTAGCACAGATACCACACCCTATGCATTTTTCAGGATCAACGGCCTCAAAGCCGCAGCCTAGACAGCTGTCAGTCTCAGTGTATGCTTCTTGATCGTTAAATGTTTGTTCCACTTCTTTAAATGTGTTTAGACGTTCTTCTAATGGCAATTTGGGAGTAGTGGGGCGAACTATCTTGCGGAAATTATATGGGAACAGCTTTTCATAAACATCTGCGCATACCAAACGTGAGGCGCTGTCGTCAACCGGATCTTTTAGCCTACGGCCGCGAAGCCTGGCATCAACCTCTAATGCGGTCTTTCGACCGGAAGCCATGGCGTCAATTACAGAGCATTTGTTAGAATGAATATCGCCAGCATAAAATACACCATCTTCAGCAATATCATCCCACAAAGTATCGTATCCTTGCCCAATAGCAACTACTACCCAGTCAGCTTTGATCCAAATCTTATCGTTCAGATCAGTTTCTACGATAAACTGGCCTTGTTCATCTTTTTTTAATGATAATACTTTGTTGAACTCAACGCCTGTAAGCGTAGGATACAAATCCGAGGTAAATCGTGTAGGACTATATCCTTCTATAATTTCGATACCCTCTTCTCGCGCTTCTTCCAGTTCCCAAGGATGCGCTGGGATTTCATTACCACACTCCAGGCAGACGACGGTGACTTTGGAAGCTCCTACACGAAGCGCCGTACGAGCAACATCTATCGCAACGCTTCCGCCACCTATGATAACAGCCTCACCACCATCGAATTTGAATAGCTGCCCCAGATGGCGACGAAGTCTTTGCCTGCTGTTTACTTGCTCCATAAAGTTTATCGCAGTCATGATGCCTGCAAGACGCCAACCCTCGATAAACAACTCTTTGGATTTAGGTCTCCCTGTAGCAACAATAATTGCGTCATATTCAGACTTTAGTTCCTCAACGGAGTATTTATTTATCTTTTGATTGAGACGAATGTCCAAACCAGCTCCTTGCAGTTTTGCTATATCTTTTAGAACTACCTCTCTTGGCAAGCGAAATTCAGGGATACAGCGTACCAACATACCACCTGGCTTATCTGAAGCTTCGAAGACGGTTACGCCATAACCAGCGAGAGCTAGATAATGAGCTGCAGTAAGGCCAGCTGGGCCTGCGCCGATTACAGCTATCTCCTCCTCGTATTTTCGCACATACTTTGGCGGCTTGTAGTCCGTTTTCTCGCTCAGATATCGTTTTATTTCCCGGATCTTAATAGGCTTATCCACTAAGATACCGCGCTTGCAACCTTCTTCACAAGGATGGTGGCAAACACGTCCGCAAACTGCAGGTAGTGGGTTTTTAGACCAAACAAGTTCATAGGCAGCGTCATAGTTACCAGATTTGGTCAAAGCCAGGTAGCCTTGGGGACTGATTCCAAGAGGGCACTTTGTTGTACATGATGTCTCTGTTGGCAAAGATTTCATCTTACGAACTGAGATGCCTGGAATTTCAGTGCACGTTGGGCATACATGGCAGATTTGGCGTTGGTTTTCCACGATGGCATCTACTGGACAATTTTCTCGACAAGTACCACAGTTGATACATTTACTGGAGTCAATTTTAGCAACTACCTTGTCTGGTAGCGCAATTTCCTTTTTAAGGGTACTGCCGAGAATCTTTATAGGTGCTTTAGTTTTGGCTTTCCCACCTGATTTGAGTGTTTTTTCCAATTCGCTGATACCGCCAATTTCCGCAATAGGCCCTGAACCTCCTGTTGACATAAAACATACCTCCTAAAATAATTTTATGTTGCTATATATAACAAACGAATAATACTATTTAGTTATTTTTTTATCAACTTTATAGTACTATATTCTGTTTTCTTTTACGATTCACTTCTTTATAATTTTGTGATAATTTGATTCACAGATTCTTTATAATGTAAACAATAATTGAAAATCTTAGTTAGATGAGGTATAATAAAGAAAAAAATGGGTCCAAAACCTCTAATTCGTATCAGGGAACGCAAAAAACAGAGGAATTTGACCCTATGGGGGATAACGACCTTCGGGCAATGTATCCTTCTTTATTCACCATAACCACTAAAACACTGTCGAATTATTAAAAATCGTTTGTTTAATTTTGAAAAGTAGAGAGTGTTATTTTTTATGCAAGAGAAAATCATTAAAGCTATGTCAAAATTACTGCTGACAAAAGCCTACAGACATATCACCGTTAACATGATATGCGAAGAAGCTTATATAAGCAGACGAACATTTTATAACTACTTCAATAATAAAGATCACTTAGTAGAATATATGGTAGAAAAAGATTTTATGGAGAATGCCTTCCCCCTGTTCTCATACCATCTTGGGGTTTCAGGCTGTCAGTCTTTTTTTGCCTATATAAAAAGGAATAAAACATTTTATCAACGCATATTTGAATATGACGAGGGCACATTCTTAACGAAATGTCTTGTAAATGCATACAACAAAGCAATTGATTTAGTAGAATTTTATTCTATTCCGGCTCGAAAAAATGAAAATAAAGTCAATCCAATGATTTATCGGCTTTATAGCAGTTATGGAATTGCCTCAGTGGTAGTTTATTGGATAAAAAATGGCATGAAGGATGATGTTGAAGATATTGCTAAAGACCTTTATCTGATGATGGAAAAACCATTGAGTTATGTAAGAGACCATTGTTTGTAATCTTTTGAGTGTAACTATTCCAGTGCATATTGCTGTTTCGGGAAAAAATACACATATTTTGGGCTAATGCACTTTATTAGCTATTAAATCTCGTTCGATTTATAATAATAATATAATAATATATATATATATATATAGTAGGCGTAGGCGTTTGCGAAACGCCAAAACCCTTATATGATATTACATAAATAGCTTTCTGGGGTAGGTATTTTCCCTGATTAGATCGCGTCAAGTATTTTTTTATTAAAGACTCCACCATAATGAATTATTGTAGGAAAATGTTTGGGGCCTCTTGATAGCCTTTCTGATAGTATGTGACTTACATGGCTTTCTGCACTGCAGCCTGTTATTTCACCTTGATAGTCTTTGTATGTACATATGCCATCCCGGTTATTATTAATATATATCAGGCATTTGTTTATTGGGTCATTGGGTCCATCCGTCTTTAACTCTTCATGTTTTTGAATGAGTATTTCATTTACTTTTTCTCTGTCTTTTTTAAGTATGGCTCTCCATAGGTCTCTTTTTGATTTTTTGTTATTCTTAAGAGCCGCTGTTATGTACTTTTGTAGATGGAAAAGGTCTAGTACATATTTTCCCTATTCTTTTTATCTTCATATATCTTTTTTTCCATCTCATTTATCACTTCTGTACATATCTCACGGCCGAGTTCATTTAAAAGTTCTTTAAGCTCCGCTTCAAATTCCGGGTACGTGTACTTTCCATTTAATAGATCAAATATTTTTTGTGATACAAGAAGAAATTTCTTAAGGACAAGTAGAATTAATTTCATAAGATCTCACCTTCCTTGAGTTTTATACTCATCCTAAAAAATCCAATGAAGTTTCCTGATTCATCTATTACGGAGCGAAATTGATTTTTTCGTTTTTCTGCATTTGTCATACCCCATTGTTGTAGTACAGCAGTTTCCCAATCTGGACAATTGTATACAGCGTACTCATTTTCATAATTCCATAAGCACATCTCTCTGGCATTGGATTCGGTAAACTCGTTTATTTTGAGCATTAATATCACTTCTCCCAACATACTTAATATAATATCATAGCATCATAATTTTGCCAGCGGCCAGGCCGCCTATAAGTGCTATGAGCACGGACAGCATTGTACCCACGAGATAATATTCAGCAAACTCCTTATCGTCCAGCTCTTTAAATCTGGCAATTGACTTTGCTGCTATTACAAAGCCTATGGCTGTAAATTCTCCCATTGCCGAGAGTATAATGATTATACTCCTTTCGAGTATGCCTATTATCTTCCCTGCGTGGTTAATTGAGTATCTCTGTGAATCAAAATTTACCATATCCAATATATGCCTTATAAGCAGGGCACCTCCAAAAACTGCATAGATATATATAATGGCAACGTCCAGATAAGCCATTCTATAAAGTGTGATTGAAAAGAAAAGAGATATTATGTATATGCTGAATATATGTATGCACTGGTCTATTATGAGCGAATAAGCATTGTCTTTTTTTATTAGCATATACCTGATGTAGTCGATAAGTATGTGTATCAATGCAATTATGAGTGCAGAAAATATGAGTCTCCATGATAAAAATGGTATGGTAACAATGAAATTAAAAGCCAGGATTATCAAAAAATGCGCTAAATAGCCGAAACTGTTGCCCTTCTTCTTTAAAGTAACCAAAGAGGACGTTTGAAATATATAGTCACCGAGACCATGGGCAAGCAAAAATAGGTTCAATCTTCTTCCCTCCCAACAGCGCCAAGAAGCCTTGACATATGCTCCTCTCCCTCTTTAACGGCATTCCAAAGGGCAGCCTTGCATCTTTTTGCCACGTTCTGAGCTGCCACCCCCAGCATCTCTCCGGCAGCCTTGTATGTACCACACCTCTCATATGCATAGACAGCCTCCCATTGAGGCATCGTCCATTTTGCCTCTATGGCATTTATTAATGTATATATCACATTGGCCGTAGCATCTACCTCCGGATTTCCTGATATGACATAAGTACATGGCATCTTCCTGTCCTTAATAGTATCCAATGCATTTCTTGCACGATGGAATGCCTGGCCGTCCATATCCCATGAGTTTTCATAATCAATAGGCTCATCTATATGACCTATGCCTATACCTATCCTCAACCTGGCCGGGAGGAAAAAATACCTTAAATTTCTGACCACTGTCGGGATATCCTCTGCATTTACTATAACACCCTGGATTTCATCCCCACGAGATATGGAAAACCCGGTCAGGATGTATTGAGTCATCATCTGATTGTACTTTTTTGCAGATGTATTGAAGCTTTCCTTAGTGTAGCCTTCTGAAAATAGTTTTTTAGAACCTATGACGTCTGCTGTTACCACGGCATGCATAGTATCCCTCCTGCGGGTTATTCCCAATATTCCACCTTATAAAGGGTGATATATGTACTTTCATCCTTCTGTGGGTGATGTAATTATTGTATTCAAAAATTTCTTCAATGTCAAATGAAGGAATACGCTAAGATGAAATAAATGACAAAAGCTCTATATCACCGGACTCTCTTCAATCTGCCTATGATGAAGATGCCACATATATAAACAAGGCAGGTAAGGGACACAGCGGCTATTCAATGGAGATAACAGAGACCTGCTCTAAGGATAATCCATTTCAGCTCATTACAGACTACAGCGTAAACAAAAATACATTCAGCGATGTAAATTGTCAATTCTCAAATTAAATCTTCAAAATTCCTCAAATTACTATGGCACTTTTAAGAGGAATAACCATATTTTTTCTCAAATTATCATGGCTCAGTTTTGGATCCTTTTCACTTTAAGTTAGCATTGCAGTTAAATTATGGCAATATCTGTTATTGTCATTTAAGAAAGTTTGATATAAAATGAGAGCAGTAGGGGTTACTACTCTCATATGTTGATTTCATTTTGTGCCTGGTATATTGCTTCTTCATCTATCTCTTTTTGTTTTTTGGAATATGCACATAATAATTCGCCTTCACCCCGTATACCTGCCGCATTCACTACACAGTCCCTTGGCAGCGCTATATTTCGTTTTGTGATACAAACTCATCCAAACTGTATAACCTTATATGCGGTTCGTGTTCCTCAATCTGTGGCTTTACCTACAGTTTCCTTCAGATTCTGCCTCACAATAGGCACCCTTGCTGTTCAGCTAATGGTCGCCGCTGCTATCCATATAGCAGACTTTCACTGCCGAGCTATCGCCTATGCCGGGTGCACATCAAAAAGGGTATGTACCATACGATACATACCCTGAAACCTGCTATTTCATTGGAGCTGATGGAGGGATTTGAACCCTCGACCTGCTGATTACGAATCAGCTGCTCTGCCGGCTGAGCTACATCAGCTTATGTTAAATGGTGCCTCGAAGTGGAATCGAACCACTGACACGGGGATTTTCAGTCCCCTGCTCTACCATCTGAGCTATCGAGGCAAAACAATTAATTTCAAATGCAAAATGGCGACCCGGAAGGGATTCGAACCCTCGACCTCTAGCGTGACAGGCTAGCGTTCTAAACCAACTGAACTACCGGGCCACTTATAAGTGGTATTGTATTAATCTATTGGTGGGCCTTCAGGGACTCGAACCCCGGACCAATCGGTTATGAGCCGACCGCTCTACCAACTGAGCTAAAGGCCCCTATGTATATATAAAGTCTGGCAGCGACCTACTCTCCCCTTGCGAGTACCATCGGCGCTGGAGGGCTTAACTGTCACCCCAAAAAGCAAGCTTCTTGGGGGACCCCGAAGGACTGTGTTCGGAATGGGAACAGGTGTTTCCCCTCCGCTATGGCCACCAGACCAAATTTCGGACGGTTGTTTTTACTTTGCCTCT